>JBCCYR010000097.1:0-8261 GCA_039189355.1 Pseudomonadota bacterium | reverse complement strand
CAGCCGCGCACGATAAACTCCTACTGGCTGGCCCAGACGATACGGGCAATCCAGTCAAGTTGTTCCGGTGTAAAACTCAAATCCGGATGTTCAGGATTAAGGGATTTGAACTCAACCACTTTCGATGTGTTGCGGGACAAAACCTTGGCAAGCACTTCGCCCTCAAGGGTTTTGGCCACTACCCGGTCGCCTTTTCTGACCTGGGCTGAAGGGTCGACAATAATGATGTCTCCTTCACGGTAGAGCGGAAGCATGGAGTCACCGGAAACCCGCAATGCATAGGCGTTTTCACCGGTGTTTGACGGATTGTTCACTTCGTCCCAGCCCTGGCCAGCAGGAAAACCGCCATCGTCAAAAAAGCCGCCGATCCCGGCTTGCGCAAAGCCGATCACCGGAATTGGTCTGGACTGGAACTTATCGCCTTCGTTGATGTTTCCAGGCTTTCGTCTGAGCTTTGGAATGCTGATCAGCATCATGAAATCATCAATGCTTGTATTGGTGCATCTCAGGATTTTGGCGATTGACTCGGTAGATGGCCAACGTTCCCGTCCTGATGCGGTAAAGCGTTTTGACCGGTTGAACGTGGTCGGATCAAGTCCGGACTTTCTGGCGAGTCCGGAAGCAGACAACCTGCATTTTTCTGCTAATGCATCAATGGCCGCCCAGATCTGTTTGTGGGTCAACATTTCCATTTGGGAAACCCGTTAAAAGGAATAATTTCCTTTCTTATGCCAGCCTTCATGGCATGTCCATACTATCTAACGAATTTATTTACAGATCAGCGGAAAATGGGTTTCTTCCTGAAACAATCATCTGTTCGAGATATTCGAGACGGTCCTGACCCCAGAAAACCTCACCCTGGTAGACATAGGCAGGTGCGCCGACGGCATCGTTTTCGATCGCTGATTTCGTATTTGCTTCCCGCATGTCT
The DNA here is from genome assembly GCA_039189355.1 of Pseudomonadota bacterium. GTDB lineage: Bacteria > Pseudomonadota > Alphaproteobacteria > Rhizobiales > Rhizobiaceae > JAALLB01. Next base: position 7,330 of record JBCCYR010000097.1, on the reverse strand, counting down.
GAAACTTCCGGGCTGTCGACGAGTGCGAGAACGTTATCGGCATCATGCCCGCATTCTTCCAGCAACTGCTTCAGGACGCTATCATCAGCAACCTGCATGTTGCGTTCCCAAACCGCGCGCCCTGCTTCAAAACAGAAATCGGCAGGATCAACACCGGATTTGATAAGCGCACAGATGCAATGATCAGCTTTTGAAGGGTCAGTCGGAAAATGTTCAGGTTTCAGGTTCAGGCATGTGTCGCGCATTACTGCAACGCGCTGGAGTTCTAAAAACCGGTAGCGCTGACGTACCGGAGGGCGTTGCCCCGGAGGAACCGCTCCTGAATTGTCCCAGACACCAAACAGATTGAAAGGTTTGAAATTTATACCTGCTCCCGTTTCTTGCGCTATTTTCATCAATGCCTTGTGCCCAAGATAGGAAAAAGGTGAAATGGTTGTGAAATAATAGTCAATCATGTCCGCCACGGCGTCTCTCCTCCATATGCAAGTCTGGTTGCATCCTGTGTACATTCCGAAATATGGTCCTGAAATACAAAAGGAAAAGGCATGACTGGTAGTAACAAGGCCGATGAACTGCTCAACCGGGCATACAGCCTGCAAACCGAGGATGAAAGCAGGGCGTTGTACAAGGACTGGGCGGAAACCTATGACAAAACCATGCTGGATGGTCTTGGTTACCTGACGCCCAGAAAAACTGCGGAGCTGCTGGCTACAGTTGTTGAGGACAAAACAGCACGGATCCTTGATGTGGGATGCGGTACCGGGCTTGCCGGTGCTGAACTTGTGCGGTTGGGGTACAACAATATCGATGCTTTGGACTATTCGGCCGAAATGCTTGCTGTCGCAGCCAAGCGGAAAATTTATACCGAACTCCAAGAGATCGATCTGACACAGGATATCAAGCTGGCCTCAGCGCGCTACGATGCCATGATATGCACCGGCACCTTTACCCATGCCCATGTAGGTGCAAGCTGCCTGAAGGAACTGTTCAGGTTGCTGAAGCCGGGCGGTAAGTTCGCCTGTACCGTACACAACGATGTTTGGATATCAGCAGGGTTTGAAACCGAAATCAGCGGGTTTGAAAAGAAGGGGACAATTGCAACGCGCTACCATCAACCCGGAACTTATTTTGAGGATGCAACGGAACCCGAAGGCTGGTTCATTGTCTGGGAGAAACTGAAATGAGCAAGGTGGCTCTGGTTACAGGTGCGGCACGCGGCATTGGCCTTGCAACGGCAAACCGGTTTCTCGAAGAGGGCTGGAAAGTCGCGATGGTAGATCGCGATGAAGATGAATTGCGCAATGTCTCAAAATCGCTGGTCAATGCTGTGGCACTTGTTGCGGATGTGTCAATCCCTGAAGATGTTGATGGTTTCATGGAAGAAATCCGGACCCGCATGGGCAAACTGGATGCGATCATAAATAATGCCGGCGTGGCCGACTTCGGACCGATTGAGGAAACGACTTTCAAGCGTTGGCGGGATGTCATGGCAACCAATCTGGACGGGGTTTTTCTGGTCAGTCAGGCGGCAATCCCGCTTTTGAAAGTGGAAGGGGGTGCAATCGTCAACATTGCTTCAATCTCGGGCCTTCGGGCTTCCACGCTACGGACCGCTTATGGCACGTCGAAGGCGGGTGTTATTCAGCTGACCCTGCAGCAGGCAGCAGAGTTGGGCGAAATGGGTATCAGAGCCAATTGCGTTTGCCCGGGTCCGGTGCGTACCAAACTTGCAATGGCGGTGCACACACAGGACATCATCGATGCCTATCACGATGCAATTCCATTGAACCGGTATGGCAATGAAGATGAAATTGCCAATGCGATTTTCTTTCTGTGCAGCGAGCAGGCGAGTTACATTACCGGTCAGGTTCTGGCAGCGGATGGCGGGTTTGAGGCCACAGGCGTTGGCTTGCCAGCTTTGCGGAAATAGACTTGGCAATTTCTGCCAAAGATGGCTGTAATATTCCTTTCAAGCCATTATGTTCATACTCGATCGTTCAATCCCAATTGAGGCCTTTATGACTTCCGAAAATCCCCTTCTTGCTGACTGGAACACGCCGTATGAAGTTCCGCCTTTTGATCTTGTTGAAACCGGACACTACACAGAAGCTTTTAAGATTGCCCTTGCTGAAAATGAGCGGGAAGTTGACGAAATTGCTGGAAGCAATGATGAACCAACATTTGCCAATACGATAGAAGCCATGGAACGGGCAGGGGATGCGCTGTCCAAGGTTTCAGCGACATTTTTCAATCTGTCAGGCTCGGACACCAATCCGGAGCTGCAGGCAATCGAACGGGAAATGGCACCAAAACTGGCAGCCCATCGCTCCAAAATCATGCTCAATGCAGATCTCTTCAAGCGGGTCGATACATTGTATGAGAAACGCAATACGCTGGAGCTCACGCCTGAGCAGTTGCGTGTGCTGGAACGCTATCATTCTTCGTTCGTACGTTCTGGTGCAAAACTCGAAGGTGACGAACGCGAGCGCATGGCGGAAGTCACACAACGCCTTGCCACGCTGGGCACGTCCTTTTCCCAGAATGTGTTGGCAGATGAAGCAAGTTACGAACTTGTGCTGGAAAGCGAAGATGATCTTGCCGGATTACCGGATTTTCTGGTTGCGGCAGCTGCTTCGGCGGCCGAGGAACGGGGCCATGAAGGCAAGCACGTTATCACGCTTTCCCGTTCATTAATCGAGCCGTTTCTTCAATTTTCATCACGCCGTGACCTGCGGGAAAAAGCTTTCGGGGCCTGGATAAGTCGTGGTGAGAATGGTGGTGAGACTGATAACCGGGAAATCATTGCCGAAACACTCAAACTGCGGGAAGAGCGTGCAAATTTGCTGGGCTTCGAAACCTTTGCGGATTTCAAGCTTGATGACCAGATGGCAAAGACGCCAGAGGGCGTTCGTGATCTGTTGATCAATGTCTGGGTGCCAGCCAAGGCACGGGCCAAACAGGAAGCGGGGAAACTGCAAGAACTGGCAAATTCCGAAGGGACCAATTTTGACATTGAACCCTGGGACTGGCGCTATTACGCAGAGAAAGTCCGCAATGCCGAGCATGATCTCGATGAAGCGGAAATCAAGCCCTACCTCCAATTGGACAAGATGATCGAGGCAGCGTTTGAAACCGCAGGCAGACTGTTCGGTCTCAAATTCAGTGAAGTTTCAAATGTTCCTGTCTATCATCCGGACGTCCGCGCTTTCGAAGTTACGGATACAGGCGGCAAACATGTCGCGCTCTTTCTCGGTGACTACTTTGCGCGGTCTTCAAAACGCTCAGGTGCCTGGATGAGTGGTTTTCGAACCCAGGAAAAACTGAAAGGCGAAATTCGCCCGATCATTGTCAATGTCATGAATTTTGCAAAAGCGCCGGCGGGCGAGCAGACACTGCTCACCTTTGATGATGCCCGTACGCTTTTCCACGAGTTTGGACATGCACTGCATGGCATGTTGTCAAACGTGACCTATCCCATGATTTCTGGAACATCCGTTGCCCGCGACTTTGTGGAATTGCCAAGCCAGTTGTTTGAGCACTGGCTGGGCGAGCCTGAAATTCTGTCGAAATATGCAATTCACTACAAAACGGGTGAGCCCATGCCACAGGACATGATGGATCGCTTGAAGGCTGCGGAAAACTTCAATCAGGGATTTGCCACGGTAGAATACACGGCATCTGCCCTGGTTGATCTGGAGCTTCACACCATGCCTGCAGAAGACGCGCAGGATATCAGCTCAATTGAGCAGGAAATCCTCGGCAAGATCGGCATGCCAAAAGAAATCACGATGCGGCACCGGACACCGCATTTCGCACACGTCTTTTCTGGGGATGGTTACTCTGCAGGCTATTACTCGTACATGTGGTCGGAGGTCATGGACGCTGATGCATTCCGGGCCTTCAAGGAAGCCGGCGATGTTTTTGATGCAGGCACCGCTTCCAAACTTCATGACTTCATTTATTCTGCGGGTGGCAGCCGTGATCCGGCTGAACTTTATGTTGAATTCCGCGGTAAAATGCCGGAAATTGACGCCCTGCTCGAGGGGCGCGGGCTGAAGGATGTGGCCTGAATTGAAACGTTGCTCGAAAAGGATTTCCCATGACAAAGTTTGACAATATTCTTGGTACGGTTGGAAACACGCCTGTTGTCCGCATCAACAGGCTTGCACCGGAGGGTATCAATCTTTTTGTGAAAGTTGAGGCATTCAACCCGCTGGGTTCCGTCAAGGACAGACTTGCTCTTGGCGCAATCGAGGCGGCGGAAAAATCAGGTGAGTTGAAGCCGGGTCAGACTGTTGTTGAAGCGACCAGTGGCAATACAGGCATTGGCCTGGCCATGGTCTGTGCGCAGAAAGGCTATCCGCTGGTCATAACCATGGCGGAAAGTTTCAGTGTTGAACGCCGTAAGCTCATGCGGTTTCTCGGAGCGAAGGTTGTGCTGACTCCTGCCAAGGAAAAGGGTACCGGCATGGTCAACAAGGCAAAGGAGCTTGCCGAAAAGAATGGCTGGTTCATGACCCGACAGTTTGAAAATCCGGCCAATCCGGACATGCACGAGCGCACAACGGCACAGGAAATCTTGCGGGATTTCGAAGGCGAAGCGCTTGATTACTGGGTGACCGGTTTCGGCACAGGCGGCACGCTCAATGGCGTTGGCCGCGTGCTTCAAAAAGAGCGGCCTGACACGAAAATCATTGTCAGTGAGCCGGAAGATGCAGCCATGCTCACTAGCGGAATAAAGCAGGAGCGCAATGATGACGGGTCTCCTTCACAAAGCCACCCAACCTTCAATCCGCATCCCATTCAGGGCTGGAGTCCGGACTTTATTCCGAAGATCACCGAAGATGCTGTCAACATGGATTTCATTCATGCGGTGCACAAGGTAAGCGGTGCAGATGCGATGAAATGCGCGCGCGACCTTGCAACCCAGGAAGGGATTTTCTGCGGTGTTTCCTGTGGTGCCACGTTTGCAACAGCGCTCAAGGTCTGCGAAGAAGCACCCAAGGGTTCAACCGTATTGTGCATGCTGCCGGACACCGGAGAGCGGTATCTTTCAACACCACTCTTTGGTGAAATAGAAGCAGACATGAACGACGATGAACTTGCCGTTTCAGGGTCTACGCCCGGATATCAGCTGGGCTGATCTGTAAACCGGACGTAAGGTACAGGCTGGTCAAACGATCCGAAACGCTCCTTTGCATCGTCGTCTGAAACCGCAGGCGTGATGATCACCCGGTCGCCCTGTTTCCATTGGGCAGGTGTTGCCACCTGATGTTGGGCAGTAAGCTGCATGGAGTCGATAACACGCAGGATTTCGTCAAAGTTGCGGCCCGTGGTCATCGGATAGGTCAGGCTCAGCTTCACCTTCTTGTCCGGGCCAATCACGAAGACCGAGCGCACCGTGGCGTTGTCAGCGGGCGTGCGCCCTTCCGAGCTGTCTCCGGCCGACGCAGGCAGCATGTCGTAAAGCTTTGCAACCTTCAGCTCAGGATCACCGATCATCGGGTAGCTGACGGCATTGCCGGACACACTCTCGATATCTGCTTTCCATTGCTTGTGGCTTTCAACCGGATCTACAGAGATGCCCAGGATCTTGGTGTTGCGCTTGGCAAACTCATCTATCATGCCCGCCATCACACCCAGCTCAGTCGTACAGACAGGCGTGAAATCCTTCGGATGGCTGAACAGCACTGCGTAGCCGTCGCCGATCCAATCGTGAAAGCTGATCGAACCGTCCGTGGTGTCGGCGGTAAAGTCCGGAGCAGTGTCATTGATGCGCAGTGACATGGTATTTCCCATCTTTTTGTCGTGAATTGCTGAAATCAGCATAACATGATGGAAAATAGATTGTCAGCGGTTTCCGGTGTTTCAAGCCAAGACAGTCCGGAATGTCAGGTTTGTGATCGGCGCATAGCTATTTCGCGTGGGTCGCGGCGGGCTTGGCCTGGTGTTCGGGACGTTTCTTCTGGGGTGGGCTCAGTATGAAATCGGCTGTGCCGACGGTTGCCCGCTGCCGCAAATCTCATGGTCCCAGCGGCCGGGACTGGGGCTCACCTTCAGCGGCAGCGCATTTGGCATGCGATCTAGATCCGGGTTCACTCTGACGCGCGTGCGCGCCGCAATCCAGAGCCCGCCATGGGCAACGATCAACGTGTTCGGCCCGCGGGCCACTGCGCGGGACATCGCGTCCCAGACCCGGGCGCAGAATGTCTCGAAAGTCTCGCCGCCAGGCGGCGCATACTCGCCCCGGAAATAGGCCGGCAACCAAGGGCCATGCTGTTCTCCCTGGTGATCGCCAAGATGGCATTCCATCAGATCGGGATCCGTTTCGATGTCCAGGCCGGTCACGCGCGCCACTGCTTTGGCCGTATTCACGACCCGATCCAATGGGCTTGCAATGATCCGCTCGATCGGTTCGTCCTTCAGGGCCTGCGCCGCAACCTCGGCCTGATTGCGTCCCCGATCGCTCAGCTGCGAGTTCAACTGGCCCTGGGTCCTGCGCTCTGCGTTCCAAGTGGTCTCGCCGTGGCGCAAAAAGTAAAACGGATGATCAAAGGCCATAGGGGCTCCGGCTGGCTGGGCAGTTGACAGCGGCTGCGTCATGCCTAGCGTTCCGGTGCGGGGGAAGCAACGCGTGTGATGGACGAGATCAGAAAAACGGATGAACAGCGCCGGGCGCGATCGGCATGACCGAGCACATCGCGATCCCTTGCAGCTTCATGCGCGGCGGCACGTCGAAGGGCCTTTTCTTTCGCTGGGAGATGCTACCGGCTGATGCCGAAGACCGTGATCGGTTTCTCTGCGCAGCCATCGGCTCGCCCGACCCCTACGGACGGCAATTGGACGGTATGGGAGGGGGTATTTCCTCGCTATCCAAGGCGATGATGGTCCGCCGGTCGCAGCGCGCTGGGATCGATGTGGACTATCTCTTTGCCCAGATCGCAGTGGACAAGCCCACGGTCGATTATGCCTCGAACTGCGGCAATCTATCGGCGGCTGTCGGTGCTTTCGCGTTGGACCAGGGCCTGGTGCAATTGCCGGAAGGCCCCGGCACCGTGCGCATGTTCAATGAAAATATGGCTAAACGCGTCGATTGTCATCTTCAGGTCAGGAACGGCCGTGCGGCGATCGACGGCGACCACGCGATCGCCGGGGTTGCCGGGCCAGGAGCAGAGATTCGCCTGGATTTCATAGACCCAGGCGCATCGCGGACTACGATGGTTTTGCCAAGGGGTGAAGCGGCCGGAGAGGTTAGCCTTAACGACCGCGTGTTCCGGGTCTCGTTCATAGATGCAGCGATCCCGTGCGTCTTTGTCGATGCCAGAGCGTT
>JBCCYR010000096.1:0-8311 GCA_039189355.1 Pseudomonadota bacterium | reverse complement strand
TTTTCGAAGCGGTATCAAACCGCCGTAATTCAGGCTTCCCAATATTGGTCCAATCCGATGGGTCCTTAAGCGGAACATTCTGCGGAACCGGTTGAGATGCGGCTCGTTCTGCCATTTCACCAAACGTCGCGGAGTTTCCGGAAGCGTGACTGATAACACCGTCCTTAACTTCAACTTCTTCAACTGGTACGTTCCAGCTTTCAGCTGCAGCACTTGCCAGCATCATTCTCGCGGCAGCCCCTGCGGTACGATACCGGTCAAACGAGGTTGCCATGGAGGTAGAACCGCCCGTTCCTTGAGCGGTACCGCCCCACATGATGTTCCCGTAGAGCTTTGTATTGCCGTAGGCACCTTTCACGTCGATTTGTAACCAGTCAGCACCAAGTTCCTCAATAACCAACGTAGCAATACCGTGATAAGGTCCCTGACCCATATCAAATTGGGAAGACAGGATTGTCACTTTGTTATCGGGGGTAATCTGGATGTACCCTGTCAATGCATCTGCAGAATCTGACTGGCTCGCGACAGCTGAAATTGGTCTCATGCCAACCATCAAACCACCTGCGATAGCCGCACTACCGACCAGGAAACTCCTACGCGTTGTCGGAAGCGTCCCGGCCCGGGATGTAGAGATAAACTTTTTCAACATGATTTAAGCCTCCAGACGTTTGGCTGCTTCGTGAATACCAGCCCGAATGCGCTGGTAGGTGGAGCAGCGGCAAAGATTGCCAGACAAAGAATCATTGATGTCTTCGTCGGTTGGATTTGGCGTTTCATTCAACAGCGCTACGGCAGCCAGGATTTGCCCGGATTGGCAATAGCCACACTGTGGTACATCCAGGTCTGTCCAAACTTGCTGTACGGTTTCCGCCACCTTGCCATTCACACCTTCGATCGTAGTGATTGTTGAGCCTTCAGCGTCAGAAACTGTGTACTGACAAGACCGTGTTGGCTCACCATCCACATGGACCGTGCATGCTCCGCATTGCGCAAGACCGCATCCAAATTTTGTTCCCGTCAGCCCAACGATGTCCCTGATTGCCCAAAGCAGTGGCATATCCTCGTCTACGTCAAGCGTATGTTTTTTTCCATTGATGTTGAGGGAAATACTCATCGTGTCGTTCCTCCCTGTAGATCGATCTACACTTATTAGAAATAGCACTCCCTGCCGCACTGGCAGGTATTTGTAGCAAGAATCTAATCGGCTCGTTACAATCCTTCCTGCCAGTTCTTCCAGAACACTTGCCTGATCCTCCAAAACTAAAGAATCTCAGTGACTGAACGAGCTGGATGGTTTATTCAGAGATGAAATCAGGAGTATCCGTTGAAAATCAAAGAGCTAGCAAGAATTGTTGGTAAGAAAGCCATGGAAACCGGGAAGGTTGGTGAATTGATCGCAACTGACCTGAGCGACCTGGAGATATTCTCCAAACACCAGGAAACCACATTTGAAGCAACGCACTATCATCCAGTCTTCTGCCTAATTCTACAGGGAAAAAAGGAAACGATTGTTGGAGATCAAGCGTTTTCCTACTCAGAAGGAGATGCAATTGTTGTCAGCCATGAGCTGCCTGTAGTCTCCAGAATTACTCAAGCGACCGAAAAATCTCCCTATCTGGCTTTGATCTTCTATCTGGATCTGGATCTCTTGAGAAATCTGGATGGTCGAACAGAAGTATGTGACCAGAAGTCTGAATGTGCCACTTCCATGACAGTACACCGTGCAGAAGAGCCTCTTATTGATGCGCTCCAAAGGTACTTTGATCTTTTGAACAATCCCGTGGACATTGAAGTATTGGGACCGCTTATTTCGAAGGAAATTCATTACCGCCTTTTAGTGGCACCTTATGGCGCCATGCTGCGAAAGATTGCGAATCGTGACAGTCATGCGAGCCGTATTGCTCGGGCGATTGGCATGATCAGAGAGCAATACAAGTCGAATCTCCGAATCCCCGAAATCGCAGATTCGGTTGGCATGAGCGCATCTTCCTTTCATGATCATTTCAAGTCAGTTACGCAGACAACACCACTACAATATCAAAAAGACCTTCGGCTTATGGAAGCCAAACGCCTGCTGGGTCTGGGAAGTCGCTCGGTATCCCAAATTGCATATGAAGTTGGTTATGAAAGCCCTAATCAATTCAGCCGGGAATATGCCAGAAAATTCGGATTGGCGCCGACACAAGATGGAAAAACGCAATTGGCCTAGCAGGATGGTGTGAGCCACGCCACCGCGCAGCGGGGGCACTTCTGTCCAAAGTCACTTGGAGCCGGAAAGCCGGGGTGCCAAACTCTATGTTCAGAATGCACCACCTAATTCAGAAATGCTGATTAATCGGTCTCTAGTTTTGAAAGCCATTCAAATACAGTCCCGGCAGCAGGATTGTTTTTTGCACGTTTCGCGAGGCAAACGAAATAGCCGCGATCTGTTTTCATACGCCGGTTGCCAACGGGCATCAGCAAACCTTGTTTAATATAATAACGCATTAAAAAGTCCCATCCTAGCATACATCCTTCACCATCAAGTGCGGCCTGCAGATAGACCATAAAGCTGGTATATTTTTGTTCCGCTCCAGGCGCTTCCAGTTCAACTCCCGTGCCATCAAAATAGGTTGACCAGTCGTCTCCATGTATACCCATCGTCAAATACAGAAGCTTATGGTTGCTTAAACTTTTGACGCTGTTGCCAATGCTTTCTGCAATGTCTGGCCGAGCCATAGGTACCATCACCTCAGGGAATATTCTGGAATGACGAATTCCAGGCAGTTTTTGCGGCTCATCGAAAACAATAACCACGTCCGCAGACAACTCACTATAAGAATCGTTTTGATCACGAGACACTAGTTCAATGGAGACTTCAGGAAACTGAGACCTGAAAGAAGAGAGTCGTTTCATCAAGAAAAAACAGGCGAAAACCAAGGTGGGTTTAACAGTGACAACGTCGCGATTGAGTAAATGTCTGATTTCATCGACAGCGTTAGCTACCTGTAGCACGCTGCTTGATACTGACTTAAACAGAATCTGACCTTCCTCGGTCAAAGTTGTATTGGGACGGGTGCGGCGGAGTAATTTGACCCCTAAAACGCCCTCTAGCTCAGCAACGCGTCTACTGATTGCAGGTTGTTGAACGTTCAATTCACCAGCTGCACGCGAGAAATTGGCATGCCTCGCAACCGCCTCAAATGCTGTTAGCAGTTTCCAATCCAAATTCACCATACTATTCCTTCTAGGAATACTTACTATAAGCATTATCGCCGTTCCGAATGTCAATGGTGAGGAATAAAATCAATCTGAGATCAGAGCAGCTAGCAGGAAGAAGTGGATGGAGATCGAAGAGAGAGATACGGCAATCGGAAAGGGTGAATTGCAAGACTGGAATTGGAACCCAGTTGTACCCATTCCAGTGAGCCCGATTTTCTCTTGGCCCCCCAAACTCACGGATTTGTTGACTTGGATGGCAGGCTATTGGTTAGCGATATCATCAACGGTAATCGAACTAGTATTAGCTTTTGCTGTTTGGTGGTTTACTCAGCCGTCTTCAGAAGCAATGGAACAAATTGCGCTCTCATGGGTCTTTACAATTTGGCTCAGAAACCTGGTGTTACTTTTTATTGTAGCCGGATCGCTGCACATGTGGCTATGGCGTCTTCGAGGCCAGGGAAGAAACCTGAAGTTTGACAAGCGCGAAATGGCACAAAACAACGGGCACTTTGCCTTTCGAAACCAGGTCTATGACAACATGTTCTGGTCTATCGTTTCCGGAGCCACTGTTTGGACGGCATTTGAGGCCAGTTATTTTTGGTTCGCCTCGAATGGCATGGCTCCAATACTTTTGATAGCAGATGCGCCGGTTTGGTCTGCCGCTTGGTTTTTGTTGATACCATTATGGGCATCTTTCCATTTTTACTGGATTCATCGGCTTTTGCATTGGCCTCCGATTTATAAACGGATCCATATTCTACATCATCGCAACATCAACATTGGCCCGTGGTCAGGTCTTTCAATGCATCCAGTTGAGCATTTGTTGTACTTCTCTTCGGTACTAATACATTTAGTGGTGCCATCAGATCCTGTGCACGTACTTTTCCACTTATACAACTTGGCACTAAACCCCGCGGTTTCTCATGCCGGCTTCGAAAAATTGTTTTTCAAGGGGGAAAATAGGATGGAACTGGGAGACTTCTTCCACCAACTTCATCATCGTTATTTTGAGTGTAATTACGGGACAGCTGAAGTGCCTTGGGACGTCGTGTTTGGTTCTTTTCACGACGGTACGCCACAAGCAACCAAGCGAATTCGCGAACGCAATAAAGATAGGTTGGCTCGTTAGTATATGGTTCAAGTTGATACGATTTGCAGAGAGTGCTTAGCCGCTCACTACAAGGGGTCGTGAAATGAAAGTTCAGGCTGCGGTCATGTATGGCATAAATACTCCACTCCAAGTGGAGATGCTTGATCTGGCCGAACCGAAAGATGGCGAGGTATTGATCCGCATGGGGGCTGCGGGCGTATGCCACTCAGATTATCATGTGATTTCAGGGCAAGCATCCCATGACTTGCCTGTGGTACTTGGGCACGAAGGGGCAGGTACGATCATTGCTACGGGAAGTGATGTATCGGGAATGTCCGCGGGTGATCGAGTAGTACTAAGCTGGATTCCTTATTGCGACGAATGCTTTTTCTGCGATCACGATCAAATGCATCTTTGTCAGACTTATAAGACACCACTTTGGGCTGGTACCATGATGGATGGCACTTGTCGGTTTTCGAATGATAAGGGGGCGGTACATCATCTGTCGATGCTCGCCTGTTGGGCGGATACGGTTGTCGTTCCCCAGGAAAGCTGCGTTGTCATAGACCCAGCTGTACCTTTTGAAGTCGCTGCACTTTTGGGCTGTGCTGTAACCACTGGCGTAGGTGCAGCACTTAATCGCGCAAAGGTTGCCAGGGGTGATCGCGTTGTGGTTATCGGTGCAGGTGGTGTTGGCCTCTCGATTATTATGGGTGCAAAGCTTGCGGGTGCAGAAAAGATTATTGCGATTGATGCATCCTCCGAAGCAGAAGGCAAAGCGCGAGAACTCGGATGTACCCATTTTATCCATTCAAATGAAGATGTTGGAGCTGCTATTCGTGAGTTGACTGAGGTTGGTGCCGACCACGTGTTCGAAGCGGTAGGTAAGCGTTTTCTTCAACGAGCAGCAATAGATTACTGTCGACCAGGCGGGCAGGTGACGTTTGTAGGCATGGATGCAAATGATGCGACGATTGATCTTCCTACTACGGGAATTACGCGCTCCGAAATCAATGTCACTGGTTCGATTTTTGGATCAGCTTGCACAACACGCGACTTTAAAGCCTATGGCAATTATTTTCTGGAGGGCGGTTTGCCAGTCGATCGCCTTATCGGTCGGCGTTACAAGCTCGACCAGATCAACACAGCAGTAAATGACATGTTGGCCGGAAAACCTGGTCGCGGTGTAATCGTGTTTGATGAGGGTTAAATGACGGATAGAAAGGATTGGTCATACTTCGCCAACGGAAAATTCCATCAACCTGATTCTCAAGAATGGATGGAGAGCTTTAACCCGACTACCGGCTCAGCCTGGGCGAGAATTGCGGACTGCAATGCGGTAGATGTAGGCAAGGCCGTCTTAGCCGCTAGGGCCGCTTTTGAAACTGGCCCTTTTTCTCGGATGAATGCAACAGAGAGGGGGAGACTACTTGCACGAATTGCAGACAGTCTGCGCAAACATGCGGATAAATTGGGCTTGGTAGAAACAATCGACAGCGGTAAAAACTTGGAGGGAATACAGACTGCACTAAAGGGATGGCTGACTGACATTTTTGAATATTATTCTGGCCTCGCTGACAAGATCGAGGGAAGCAACATCCCAGTCGATGTTCCAAATGTGCTAAACTACACGAGGCGGGAACCGTTTGGCGTAGTTGGTTGCATAACCGCTTGGAACTCACCATTGCTGATTGCAATCTGGAAGATTTCAGCCGCTATCGCAGCAGGAAACACCATTGTGTTGAAGCCGTCTGAATTCGCCAGCGTTTCCACTCTGGCAATGATGGACATTCTTAGCGAAGCGGATCTGCCACCAGGTCTGATAAATGTAGTAACCGGCGGCACAAATACGGGTGCTGAATTGGTAAAGCACCCCGAGATTCGACTTATCAGTTTCACCGGTGGTGTCGCGGGCGGGAAAGCGGTGGCAAAATCCGCTGCTGAAAATCTCAAACCAGTTATATTGGAATTGGGTGGAAAATCTCCACAGATAGTGCTGGAAGATGCCGACATTGAATTGGCAGCTCGAGGAATAGTTGCCGGTATTTTCCCACCCGCAGGTCAAAGCTGCATAGCAGGTAGCAGAGTATTGGTGCACCATGATGTGCACGATGCCCTATTTGATCGCTTGGTTGAGATAACGAATAACGCAATTGTTGGAGAACCAGCAGGGCCAAAGGCTCATGTCGGACCAATCGCTAACAAGCCGCACTTTGATAGAATATTAAGAGCTATCAAGGCTGCAAAAAAGCAGGGAGCAATCTGCAAAACCGGCGGATTTGAAATAAACCCAACAGATTGTGGTGGTTGGTTTGTGGCACCGACAATCTTCACAGAAGTGTCTCCAAACATGGATGTCGCCAGAGAAGAAATTTTTGGGCCAGTACTCGCAGTGCTGTCAGTGAAAAGTGATGAGGAGGCAATCCAAATCGCAAATGATAGTGACTACGGGCTTGCCGCTGGTATTTGGAGCAAAGATTCGGCGCGGGCCCTGAGGATAGCTCATCGAATTGAAGCGGGTACGGTTTACATAAACAATTATTTCTCATCCGCACCTCAATCCCCAGTCGGTGGTTTTAAGGCATCTGGTTATGGTCGTGAGAATGGCATTGAAGGACTTTTAGCCTTTACACAAACGAAGTCGGTTTGGTTGGATCTTGATCCTCATCAAGAGGAGCCGTTTACATGATAGAAGATGCTGTAAGCAAACTTGCTCGGTTCATAGTCGAAGATCCTTTTGAAATCGATAGCAATACACTTTCGACTATTCGTCTGGGTATTATCGATACACTTGGCTGCATTTATGCAGGTGCGCAAGCAGACGTTTCAGAAAAATCCAGAGCGGCAGTCGCCGCTATGGGTGTGAAAGGTTCCAGCGAAGCTTTAGGTGCAGACCTTCGTACCACTCGTCCACACGCGGCGTTTTTGAATGCGGTCGCTGCACATGCTCTCGATTTCGATGACTGGGAAATCCCTGGAAACACTCATCCGACAGCCGTTCTATTCCCATCTCTGTTAGCGGTAGCAGAAAACCCAATCTCAGGTCATCAATTTGCCCAAGCATATCTTGCTGGATTTGAAGTCATAGCGCGCCTTGGTGAAGGATTGAACTTTGAGCACTATGATGCCGGATGGCATTCTACTGCGACTTTGGGAGCTCCGGCAGCGGCGGCAGCTTGCGCTCGACTGCTGGATCTAACCGTTGAAGAAACCGCCAACGCCATATCAATAGCAGTTAGTGCGGCAAGCGGATATACATGCCAATTTGGTTCTGAAGCCAAGCCGATACAGGCGGGTTTTGCTGCTCGAACTGGAGTAGAAGCTGTATATCTAGCAAGGGCCGGAATAAGTGGTAAGTCGAGTGTAATCGATCATTCTCGGGGAATGGCTGCTTTGATGGGTGGCTTAAATCGAGAAAGACTAACCTCAGCGCTGCATAAACTGGGTAACGGCTATGCATTGAGTGAACATGGCTTGGTTTTGAAGCCGTGGCCCAGTTGTGGTTACACCCACCGAATAATGACGTGCGCCATTAGGCTTAAAGAAAAGATTTCACCGGAAGAAATCAAAAGTATCGATCTACACCTACCTGATTTTCACGCCGCTGTTGTGCCGTTTACTCATCCGCGCAACCGATCGGAAGCACTCTTCAGCCTGCCTTTCGTGGCGGCAATGGGACTTTTGAAAGGCCAACTGACACTGTCGGATATTCAAGCCTGCGCATGGGAGCAGGGGACAATTAGCAAGCTAATTGGCAAAACTTCAGTCCACCCGTTTGAACCGCTTCGTCCTGATATGAACTACTCAGACAAAGACCCCGACCGCATGGTCGTGAAATTGTTAGATGGTCAAGTGTTGGAAGAGAAGTGCACATACCCTTTGGGAGCGCCACAGGAACCCATGAGTGATGCTCAGATCTGGGCAAAATTTGAAACCAATATTGGTCCGTTCACGGAAGCCCACGCAAGCAAACATCTTTGGTCTGCAAGATTGAGAGAGTGGCCAAGTGAAAGCTGTATA
>JBCCYR010000095.1:0-8396 GCA_039189355.1 Pseudomonadota bacterium | reverse complement strand
CGGCTCAGGCATTTGCTTCGCGCTGAGAAACTGCGTGCCGCATGGCTTCCACCAATTGTTCAGGCGGTTGCGCTCCCATAACGGCGAACTTGTTGTCCACGATAAAGCATGGAACACCCTGAACACCCATTTGCCGCGCATGGTCAATTTCAGCAGAAACCCGTTCCCTGTCATCATTGGTCTTGAGCAATCCGTCAACGATTGAGCCGTCCATGCCGGCGTGTTCGGCGGCTTTCACAAGAACATCATCAAGACCAATATTTCCACCTTCCAGGAAGAATACTTCAAACAGCCGCTCAACCAGTTTGTTCTGCGTTTCCGGACTTTGTCCACCTGCCCACATGATTACACGATGTGCGTCCAGCGTATTTGGGGAAACTTTCATCGCGTCAAAATTGAACTCAATTCCAAGCGCAGCACCGGCATCCTTGATCCGGCCATAAACCTGTTTGGCGCCGTCTTCACCGCCAAACTTGTTGTTGAGATACTCTGACCGGCTCATTCCTTCCTTGGGAAGTGTCGAGTCAAGTTGATAGGGCCGCCAGCGAACCTCTACTTCAAGGTCATCAACCTGTTGGATGGCGCTGTCCAGATTGGTCTTACCGATATAGCACCACGGACACATCACATCCGAGATGACATCAATCTCCAGTTTTTGTTTTTCACTCATTGGGTTTGTGCTTTCTTGTCTTCAATGCGGCCGTCCCACCAGGTTTCCATGCGATAGCCATATAGCGCAGTTTTATCCGGTCGTCTGATATGGCTCCACCGGGCAACCCATTGGGCATCAATATGAAATAAGGGAACGAGGTAGTCTCCGGAAATCAAAAGCCTGTCATAAGCCCTAACGGCGGTTACAAACTCTTCCCGTGTTCGTGCCTGCAGCAAATGCTCAATCATGGTATCAATCGCCGGGTCATTGGCGCCTGCAAAATTGAAAGTGCCCGGCACATCGACCGAACGGCTGTCCCATCGCCATATTTGTTCAATGCCGGGCGAGAGAGAAGCCGAGTAAGTCTGGAGCACCATATCATAATCATAATTCTGGACGCGGCGCTGATATTGCGCATCGTCAACCAAGCGAATGTCTATTTCAATGCCAAGCTTTGTGAGACTGCGTCTGTAGGCAATTGCAAGCTTTTCCTGACGTGAAGAGCGCACGAGGATTTCGAACCTGAACGGCCTGCCTTCACCGTCAAGCAGTTGCGAGCCCTGTCGTCTGTAACCTGCCTTCATGAGCAAAGAGAACGCTTTGCGCATGACCTTCCTGTCTCGACCGGTGCCATCTGTAACCGCTGGCGTATATAAACCATTAAAAACATCCGGCTTGATCTGGTCCATAAATGGTTCAAGGAGCACACGCTCCGCATCACTTGCAGATATCCCAAAGGAAGAAAGCTCAGATCCATGCCAGAAACTTGCAGTCCTGTCATATGCATCAAAAAACAGATTGCGGTTTACCCATTCAAAATCAAACAAAGCCGATAGGGCAGCACGTACATTTTTGTTTTCGAAAACATCACGCCGTGTATTAAATACGAACCCAAGCATCTTGGCAGGGGTTCCGGTCTTGAACTCATCCTTGACAACCCTGCCGTCATTTACAGCAGGAAAGGAAAAGTCGCGCCGCCAGGCTGACGGATCATTTTCCGGAAAAACATCAAACAACCCCTTCTTGAAGGCCTCAAACAAGGTGTTTGCGTTGCGGTAATACTCGACCTTCACTTCATCAAAGTTCGAAAAGCCGACCCGTGATGGGAGGTCTTTCGCCCAATAATCCGGATTGCGATGATAAGTAATGGATTTTCCTGGAACAATTTCATCCATGAGATACGGACCGCTGCCGATCATCGAGTTCAACGAGGACTGGTCAAATGTCTCAAAGTTGATGGCATGTTTCGGCAGCACTGGATTAAGCGCAATGATCATCGGAAATTCACGATCAGCCTGATCATTGAACGTGAATTTCACCTTGCGTTCGCCGGTCTTTTCGATCTTTTCAATTTTCTTGGTGCGCGAGTTATAGGGGGGACGGCCTTTTTCAGTGAGCAATTCATAAGTGAAGAGAACATCTTCGACTGTTACCGGAACGCCATCAGACCATTTTGCCTGCGGGTTGAGCGTGAATTCTATCCAGCTTCGATCGTCGGGCCATTCAACCTTTTCTGCCAACAGGCCATACATTGTGAAAGGCTCATCGCGTGAGCGAAACATGAGGCTTTCAAAAACCAGTCTGCCAAACTGGTGGTCCCAGCTGCCCCGTGCATTTGTGCGCATGCTTTTCAGAATGAACGGATTAACGGAATCAAATGTTCCCTGGACACCGTAAGTAATTTTCCCGCCTTTGGGCGCGTTGGGGTTAACATAGGGAAAGTGGCTGAAATCTGCCGGCAGGGCAGGTTCCCCATGCATGGCAATCGCGTGCACCGGTTCCGAGAGGACCTTTGTCGGTAAGACAAGGCCAAACAGCAACAAAATAACTGGCAATAAGTGACGAATCTTCATTGTGACAAGTTAACACAAAACAAAACATTTACCGATTGAAGGCTGGAAATTCGCCACTTTTCAGGCTATCCCAACCCTCGAGTTTAATGAATCATGTGTCCAAATTTCGGCTAAGTTTTGGTGTCGAAGGATCATGAATGACATATCGAAATGTGAGGGATCACCCATGAAACGAATTTTGATGGCAGGCGCGGTCTCTGCAATTGCAGGTTCAGGCGCTTTTGTTGCGGCACCTGTTGACAGCGCTCAAGCACAGGGCCTCCGGTCAAACGGCTGGTATAAGGCATGCTCAGACCAGGGCAACAGCAAGATCTGCAACGTCCAGTACCAGGCTGTTGCATCAACCGGACAGGTGGTTACATCTGTCAATCTGGCTGAGATTAGCGGCGAGGTTGAGCGCAGAGTTTTCCAGATCACAGTGCCGACTGGCCGCCTGATTCCGCCAGGCATTGAGCTTCAAGTAGACGGGAAGAAAGCAAATTCTGTTCCGTATACCTTCTGCACACCACGCATTTGTGCTGCCGAGGTCACGCTCAATGACGAACTTGTCGGAATCCTGAAGGCCGGAGGAGAAATGGTTCTGACCTCAACGAACTTCCAGGGCAAGAAAAACCCCATCCCTGTAACACTTTCAGGCTTCACCGCTGCTTATGACGGACCTCCAATTCAGCAGGAAGAGCTGCAAAGCAGGCAGCAACAATTGGCTGATGAACTTCAGAAAAAAGCGGCAGAAGCCAAGAAAAAGCTGGATGAAGCGCAAAAAGCAGCAACACAAGGCACTTCCGAAGCGAGCGAATAATTCTACAGAGTTACAAAAGCAAAAGCCCCGACCGAGTGCTCGGGGCTTTTTTTATGTGAACAGCAAATCGAACTTAGTGGCAGTAGAGCTCCCGGGCAGAATATGACCCGTCATCATTTTTGACAAAGATCTCGTCAATCTCGGGATGTCTCAAGGGCTCTCCGGAAGCATCTGCAAGAAGGTTTTGTTCAGATACATAAGCCACATATTCTGTCTCGTCGTTTTCAGCGAACAGATGGTAAAAAGGCTGGTTTTTTGCAGGCCGGATGTCTTCCGGTATGGACTCGTACCATTCTTCGGTATTGTCGAATTCAGCATCAACATCGAAGATAACACCACGGAACGGATAAACCCGGTGTTTTACAACTTGCCCGATCGTATATTTGGCAGATTTAATCATGATAACCATTAACCCCGTTATCCCCTCACCATTGATGATAAAACACGGAACATAAATTTCAATATCATATTATGCTCGAAAATAAGTTAACCGTGAATAATCGGCGACATTCCCAGTCTCATAGCGCTTTTGCGAAGGGACGGCAGGTTGTTCAAAGCATATATTCCCGCACTTCGAATCATCTGAACCGGCATGAACGGGGACAAAAGACTGCGGTTTAAGAGGTCTACACCAATGGTACGGGAATTCACATCCACACTCCGGGCCTTGTGATATTCATCTCCACGGTTTTCCGCACTGGTATATCTGCTCATAACATTAACCAGGCTTTCAATGTCACGAATGCCGAGATTGAACCCTTGAGCGCCGATTGGAGGGAATACATGCGCCGCTTCACCGATCAACGCATGGAACCGGTCGCCAAACCTTCTGGCTATGAGGCCAGTCATTGGAAAAACCTGTACACTTTCCTTAACAGATATTTTCCCGAGAAAAGACTGCATTTTCTCTTCCAGAACTGTATTCAGTTCTTCCTTGCCCATCACATTGATACGTTCCGCGGCTTCAAACGTTTCCAGCCAAACAAGCCCGGCAGAATTTTGTGAATGCGGCACGATTGTAAAGGGGCCGGTTTCCGTATGAAATTCAGTACTGGTGTAGTTGCTGGCGTATTCATGGTCAAAATCAACAACAATTGCCATTTGCGGATAGGACCAGCTGCGCTCACCATGCCCAAAATGGGCGCGAACGACTGAATTGCGGCCATCAGCGCCGACAATAAAGCGTGCATGAACATTGTCCGCAGAGTTATCGGGTTTGCTGACTTGCGCAGTTATTTGGTTGTCTTGACTGATCTCAAGCGCGTCTATTGTGCCTGTAACCACTTCAATGGATGGATGCGCTGCAATCTTCTCGTTCAAAAGCACAAGCACGTCCCGGTTGCGCACATTATACCCAAATGCGTCCAAATCTATGTCACTTGACCGAAAATCTGCCTGCTGAATGCGGAAAAGGCGGTTTGTGCCATCGACTAGGCGCATGATTTTAAGCGGGTGAGCTTTGTCGGCAACATGTTCCCAAATGCCCATCCGTCTGAAGAACTCTACTGAGTGACTTAAAAGAGCTGTGGTTCTTTTGTCCTGGACATTGGAACCAGAAGCACAAATGCAGACTGAATTGCCGGCTTCGGCAAGGGTGAAGGCTGCGGTCAGGCCAGCCAGTCCGCCACCACAAACGAGTATATCGAATACCTTTTCCTGCGCCATTGGAGCTGAATATCCTTTTTCCAGCCTGACAAATAGTTGAGGGAAAATGATAACAAAGATGACACTTCACCGCATGAATGATAGGTCACGGATTTAAACAGGGAGTGCAATAAGTCCATGTTCGGCATTTCTCGAAACGCTTTATGGGCGTTTGGCGTGCATATTTTAACGGCTTCAGGGGCATTTCTTGCATTTTTGTCCATTGTTGCGGCTGCTGAACAGGATTTCCCTCAAGCATTTTTCTGGCTCGGCATGGCACTGGTCGTTGATGGTGTTGACGGGCCACTAGCCCGCAAGCTGGAGGTCAAGAAATGGTGGCCACACTGGTCCGGCGATACGCTGGACAACGTGATTGACTATACAACCTATGTGATAATCCCTGCATTTATCCTTTATCAAAGTGGTTTGCTGGACCACACAGATGCATTGGGCCGCAAGGAAGAATTGATCAGCAAGTTCTATTCTTTCGGAGCCGCGGCAATGATCGTTATCACCAGCGCCATTTATTACGCCGACACCCGTATGAAGACCGAAGATTACGGCTTCAAGGGGTTTCCAGTTTGCTGGAACATGGTTGTATTTGCACTTTTTGTGGTTTCTCCTTCGGCAGATTTCTCAATGGTCTTCATCGTGCTGACGGCAATCCTCACGTTCGCACCCATCACGTTCATTCACCCCGGCAGGGTAAAGGTTCTACGGCCACTCAATCTCGCTGCGTTCATATTGTGGGGAATTAGCGGGTTGATTGCTGTCTACTTTAATCTTGATAACCCTATAGTGCTGGACGTCGTTTTCATTGCCTGCAGTTTGTATCTCTTTTGCATCGGCTTTGTTCTTCAGATGATGGGGAAACTCAAATAGCCGTCTGGATTTTCAATTGTATTCGGTCTTAATTGCCAGCCATGAATTCAAACGGAACATCAGATCAGGTCAATGCCGCGCAGCCGGTAATGTCCGTTCACAGCCTGACGAAATATTTCGGCGACTTTCCCGCCAATCTGAACATCAATTTTGATCTCAAGGCAGGTGAAATACATGCGCTGCTTGGGGAAAACGGCGCGGGGAAATCAACGCTAGTCAAAATGTTATATGGCTCGCTGCAACCCAGTTCAGGTCAAATACGGCGAAATGGAAAACCCGTAACAATTGCTTCACCCTCTGAGGCCCGTTCTCATGGCATAGGCATGGTATTTCAGCATTTTTCCCTGTTTGAGGCACTTAGCGTTGCAGAAAACATCGCATTGTCAATGCCTTCTTCAGAATCCATCAAAGGCGTTTCCGACAAAGCCCGGGCACTGGCAGAAAAATACCGGTTGCCAGTCAACCCGGATGCATTGGTAGGCGACTTGTCGGTTGGTGAGCGCCAAAGGGTCGAGATAATACGGTGCCTGCTGCAAAATCCGCAAATTGTCATCCTTGATGAACCCACTTCTGTTTTAACGCCACAGGAAGCAGAAAACCTGTTTGAAACGCTTGAGACCTTCAGGAATGAGGGGCGTGCGGTTCTGTTTATTTCCCACCGGCTGGAAGAAGTAAAACGGCTGTGCGATCGTGCAACTATCCTGCGATACGGTGAAGTTGTGGCTGAGTGTGATCCGAACACGGAAACAGCAGCCTCAATCGCCCGAATGATGGTTGGCAGCAATGTAGACGCAGCCCAAAAAGTAAAAACCGTTCAAAAACAATCCAGTGCAGTTCTTTCCATCGACGGCTTGAATCTTCAAGCATCTTCGCCGTTTGCAGTCCCGTTGAAAGACATAAACCTGAGTGTAAAGTCAGGTGAGGTATTGGGGATCGCCGGTGTTGCGGGTAACGGGCAATCAGAACTGTTCGACGCGATATCCGGTGAACGGCTTGCACAAAATGCAGCGCAAATCGTCATTCGCGATCAGGAAGTCGGCACAAAAGGCATCAATATTCGACGCAAATTGGGAGCGGCTTTTGTTCCGGAAGAGCGTATTGGGCACGGTGCGGTTTCAAGTTTTCATCTTTCGGACAACATGCTGCTGGCAAGGCACGCATCTGACAGGGTAGCTTTTCAACGGGGAGGCCCGCTGGGCCTGATATGGCGTTCCATGGTCGGCAAAGCCACCAAACGGGTTAGCGAGGTCATGGATGTTCGCAAAAGTGGAGAGGATCCCGCTGCAGGCTCGTTATCCGGCGGCAATCTGCAGAAATTTATTGCAGGCCGGGAACTGGACAGACAACCATCCCTTCTGGTTTTCAATCAGCCAAGCTGGGGGGTTGATGCGGGCGCGGCTTCCCGTATTCGTCAGGCCATTATTGATCTTGCAAATGACGGATCGGCGGTTCTGGTAATTTCACAAGACCTTGATGAAATATTTGAAATATCGGATCGCATTGCAGTCATGTTTCACGGCATGTTGTCAAAACCGGTTGCGGTTGATGAGACTAGCCGGGAGGAAATAGGGTTGTTAATGGCTGGCGTAACCGAAAATCAAGGTACACATGGCGGAAAACATGCGGCCTGAGATATCGATCCGCCTTGAAAAGCGTGCTGATGTTTCGCGTTTCTTCTCATTCTTTTCGCCTGTCATTGCGCTCGGAATGACGCTGATAATCGGTGCATTCCTTTTCGCTGCACTGGGGCATGACCCGTTCACTGCTCTCTATGTTTACTTTGTCGAGCCACTGACCGAAGTCTGGTCCCTTCATGAACTCGCAATAAAAGCCATCCCGCTTATTCTCATAGCAACCGGATTAAGCCTGTGCTTCCGTTCGGGCAACTGGAATATCGGTGCAGAAGGCCAGTTTGTCATGGGAGGCGTGGCGGGATCGGCATTGCCGGTCTTGCTACCCCAATTTACCGGATTTGCGGTTCTTCCGGCCATGCTTGTTTGCGGAATTCTTGGGGGAATGGCTTGGGCATCCATCCCCGCCATACTGAAAAACCGGTTTGGTGCGAACGAGATACTTACCAGCCTGATGCTTGTCTATGTTGCAGAACTCATCCTGGACTGGATTGTACGAGGACCGTGGCGCAACCCGCAAGGCTTCAACTTCCCTGAAACACGCAGCTTCACAGACTGGCAGGTATTGCCTGAGATGTTTGATAGTGGCCGTACCCATAACGGGGCGCTGTTTGCAATTCTGGGTGTCATTCTGGTCTGGTTTCTGCTTGCCAAGACGATGAAAGGTTTTGAAATCGAGGTTGTGGGACAGGCGCCCAGGGCAGGGCGGTTTGCAGGCTTTGATCCAAAACGCACAACACTTTTTGTATTTCTCGTTTCCGGCGCGTTTGCGGGGCTTGCCGGAATAATCGAAGTGTCAGGTGCGATACAACAATTGCGCCCCTCCATTTCGCCGGGTTACGGCTTTACTGCCATCATCGTGGCCTTCCTGGGGAGGCTAAACCCCTTGGGTATCTTCGCGGCCGGACTGATACTGGCCTTGTCCTATCTTGGGG
>JBCCYR010000094.1:0-8518 GCA_039189355.1 Pseudomonadota bacterium | reverse complement strand
GGCCCAGATGCAATCATGGAAGAAATCAACGCTTCCATAGATTTTGACCGCAAGCTCTACGCACAGGATATTGCCGGTTCCAAAGCACATGCGCTCATGTTGTCGGAAAAAGGCATCATTTCAAGCGAGGATGCAAACCAAATTGTCGCTGGTTTGGACACAATTTTGTCAGAGATTGAGGCCGGAAGTTTCAGTTTTTCACGTGCCCTTGAAGACATTCACATGAACATTGAAGCGCGGCTGCGGGAGTTGATTGGCGATGCTGCCGGCAGGCTTCATACCGCGCGGTCCCGAAACGATCAGGTAGCCGTTGATTTCCGCATGTGGGTGCGTGAAACGATGCAGGGGATTTCTACCAGCCTTGGCGCAATCATCTCGGCGCTTGTTGCCCGCGCCGAGGAACATTCAGACAGTGTGATGCCCGGTTTTACCCATCTCCAGTCGGCTCAACCTGTAACATTCGGCCATCACTGTCTGGCTTATGTTGAAATGTTTGCACGGGACAAGTCGCGTGTCGAAGATGCAATCAGGCGCATGAATGAGTGTCCATTGGGGGCAGCCGCACTTGCAGGAACGGGGTTTGATATTGACAGGCAAAAAACCGCTTCAGCATTGGGCTTCGCCGAACCAACCCGGAATTCGATTGATTCCGTTTCCGACAGGGATTTTGCCCTCGACCTTTTGACTTGCGCATCAATCTGTGCCGGACACCTGTCACGGCTGGCAGAAGAAATTGTCATCTGGTCCACACCGCAATTCGGCTTTGTGACCTTGTCGGACAAGTTCTCGACCGGTTCATCCATCATGCCACAGAAGAAAAATCCGGATGCAGCAGAACTGGTACGTGCAAAGACTGGCCGGATCAACGGTTCGCTGATTACATTGCTGACGGTTCTCAAAGGCCTGCCGCTTTCCTATTCCAAGGACATGCAGGAGGACAAGGAAGCCGCCTTCGATGCAGCAGCCGCACTTGAAGTATCACTCGCAGCCATGACCGGCATGGTCTCCGACATGACCATCAACAAGGATGCCATGCGCAACGCGGCCGGATCAGGTTTTTCTACCGCTACCGATCTTGCTGACTGGCTGGTGCGGGAAGCAGGCCTTCCCTTCCGCGACGCACATCATGTGACAGGCCAGGCAGTCGCACTTGCAGAAAGCGAAGGCAAGCAACTCGATGAATTGAGCCTTGACCAACTGCAGGCCATTCACGGTAGCATCAATCAATCCGTATATGATGTGCTTTCGGTTGACGCTTCTGTTTCCAGCCGCACCAGCTTCGGTGGCACGGCACCGGAAAATGTCCGCAAGCAGGTTGAATACTGGAAAGCGCGGCTAAAGAGCGTTTGACTTTCGATACCATCTGTCGAATATGAAGCCCAACTGCGAGCAGGAAACCGAAGAATGGCGACAAGCCTGAAAAATTGTCTGGTGAACTCCACTCTGGTGCTGATGATTGCGCTGGTGGCGGTTTCCTGTGGCCGCCGCGGAAACCTTGAAGCGCCACCGGATGCGAGCATTGTTTCCGTTGATGAAAACGGTGAGGAACTTCCGCCGGTCGAAAAGGAAGACAAACCCTTCATTCTTGATCCGCTCCTTTAAGTTAGGTCACGGCCGGCTCATGAACCATTTCCATTATATCAATGGCATTTTACATGCTGAAAACGTGCCCATCCCGCGGATTGCTGAAAAAGTGGACACGCCGTTTTATTGCTATTCCACTGCAACGCTTGAACGCCATTACACGGTTTTTGCTGATGCGTTTTCAGACATTGACGCAAAAGTCTGCTACGCCATGAAAGCCAATTCCAACCAGGCAGTGCTGGCAACATTGGCAAAACTTGGCAGCGGCGCGGACGTGGTTTCCGGCGGCGAGCTGAAACGTGCCTTGGCCGCTGGTATCCTACCGGAAAAAATCATGTTTTCCGGCGTCGGCAAAACAATACACGAAATAGATCAGGCACTCGACGCCGGGATTTTCTGTTTCAACGTGGAGTCCGTTCCCGAACTGCATCAGCTTTCTCAATGTGCAGTGGCAAAAGGACTGGAAGCCCCGGTTTCCCTTCGCATCAATCCGGATGTGGATGCCAAAACCCACGACAAGATTTCCACCGGCAAAGCCGGTGACAAATTCGGCATTCCATGGGTGGACGCATCAGGTGTTTATGCGCTGGCAGCCAGCCTTCCGGGCATAAAGGTCTGCGGCATCGATATGCATATCGGCAGTCAGATCGAAAATCTGGAGCCGTTTGATGAAGCATTTTCACGCCTTGGCGAACTCATCAACAAGCTGCGTTCAGAAGGTCACCAAATAGAACATGTCGACCTTGGTGGCGGCCTTGGCATTCCGTACCGCAATGACAACAACCCACCACCAGAGCCTAACGCGTATGGCGAAGTCGTCAAAAAGCACGTCCGGGAGCTTGGCTGCGAAGTTGTATTTGAACCGGGCAGAATGATTGCGGGAAATGCCGGAATACTGGTTGGCTCTGTGATTTACGTGAAGGAGTCTGGAGACAAGACATTCCTGATTGCCGATACGGCAATGAATGACCTGATTCGTCCAACACTCTATGAAGCGTGGCACGAAATCTGGCCTGTAAAGGAAGAAACGCTCAACGCATCGACAGTAAAGAGCGACCTCGTCGGCCCCGTTTGCGAAACCGGTGACTACATCGCGCGCGACCGCAATCTGCCTGCCCTTGACGCCGGAGATTTGTTTGCAATCGGCTCAGCGGGAGCATATGGCGCTGTACAATCAGGGACTTACAATACCCGGGCACTAGTGCCGGAAGTGCTGGTGAACGGTGACCAATTCCATATCGTCCGCCCCCGGCAGGACGTTGATACGCTAATTGGCCTGGATTCACTTCCTGATTGGCTCTGATCCTTAGCAAAGACTTAATCACAACTTCGCAATACTGCCGCTTTGGCCTCGAAATTGACAGGTTTTGTGCTAGGTTTATGTTCAGAGAAAAAAAGGATTTTCATTCTGAATACGCAATGGCGCAACAGACACACTGGTGATCTTGTCCATCTGAGTGCATGGGTTTCCCTCGCATGGGAAAAACTCTGGCCACTTCTTGTGCCTCTGGTGATGACCGTTTGCGCGTTTCTGGCGTTCAGCTGGGCAGGCGGCTGGCACTATCTTCAGATCAGCGGACAGGAAGTCATTCTCTGGATCGCAAGACTTGGGTTTGCTGCAAGTCTGGCATGGTCACTTTCGCTTCTCAGATTTTTCAGCCTGCCGAAACCGGATGATATAACACGCCGCATTGAAACCAGGTCAGGACTTGAAAACCGTCCAATCACTGCGCAAACCGATCCGATCGCAATGGGTGGTTCAGACCGTTTTTCACAGGCGTTATGGCAAGAACATCAGACGAGAATGGCAAACAGGCTTGAAAACCTGACTTCAGGTTCGCCATCGCCCAAGGCAGACCGGTTTGATCCGTTTGCGGTTCGCGCCATGCTGCCGCTACTTGCATTTGCAGCATTCTTTTTCTCGTTTTCCCCACAAGGTGGCCGGATCGCAGATGTCTATCAGGTCCGCAGCGCAGAAGCGGTCATCCCGACACGGATTGACGCTTGGATCAACCCGCCTGCCTATACACGAAAGTCGCCAATTTATTTGACACTTGCAGAAAATCCCGAAGACACGCGAGTGATTTCTGCACCGGAAGGAAGCGAATTCTTCCTGCGATTTATCGGGACAGAACAGGTTGAACTTGTCATTGAAGGCGCACAGACAGAACAGGCAATCCCCCCAAAAGAGGTGGAAGAAGGAAAGATTGATCGCGAATTCAGCTTTTCGCTCAATGAAGATCAGGTAGTAAAGCTGAAATCAGGCAGTCAATTACTCTCCCAGTGGGGCGTGACACTTGTGCCCGATCTGCCGCCGGAGATTGCTTTTTTTGAACATCCAAGTGCCGCACTTTCAGGCTCAATGGAGCTGACTTACACCGTGCAGGATGATTACGGTGTCGTTGAAGGGCGCGCCATTATTGAGCCTGTGGAAGAACAGGATCCAAACGCCCGTGCCCTGATAGGCCCGCCGGACGTGAAACTGCCCCTGCCGCGTACACGTGCAAAAAAAGGCGTTTCAAAGCTCAACAAGGATCTTACCGAGCACCCTTGGGCAGGAAGCCGGGTAAAAATCACCCTCGAAGTGAAAGACGACCTCGGCCAGACCGGACAAACAGAAACCCGGGAAATCACATTGCCTGGCAGGCGCTTTTCACAGCCGCTGGCGCAAGCGCTTGTCGAACAGCGCCGCATTCTCGCGATGGATGCAAACAGAAAGCTCTACGTTGCCAATCTTCTGGATGCTGTTTCCACCGCACCTGAAGAGTTTATCGACAACTCTTCTGCCCTGATCGGCATGCGGGTTGCCTATCGGCGCATCCTCGACTCCACAGACGATGACGGTTTGCGCGATGCGCTTGATCTCCTCTGGGACATTGCGCTTGCCGTTGAATTCGGGGACATGAGCGAAGCAGAACGGCGTTTGCGTGAAGCTCAGGAAGCCTTGAGTGAAGCGCTTGAAAACAATGCCTCGCAAGAGGAAATCGACCGTCTGATGGAAGAGCTGCGTCAGGCAATGAACGAAATGATGCAGGCTCTGGCTGAACAGGCAAGAAACAATCCCCAGTCTGACAATCCGTTTGATCCCGGCGACGCCCAGATGCTTACGCAAAATGATCTGGAGCGGATGATGGATCGTATCGAGGATCTGGCGAAATCCGGGTCACAAGATGCAGCGAGACAAATGCTGAGCGAATTGCAGCGCATGATGGACAACCTTCGTGCAGGCCGCCATGAACAACAGAGGCAGGCTGAGGGAAACCAGCTTAACCAGGCACTCGACAAACTTAGCGAGCTCATGCAGCAACAACAGCAGCTTTTGAACGAAACCTACCGCATGCAGCGGCAGCAAGAGCAGGGTTTGCGCCCCAATCAGGAACAAAACCAGCAACAGGGCCAACAACGCCAGGGTAATCAGCAACAAGGCCAGCGCCAGGGCAACCAGCAAGGCGATCCGAACCAGCAAGGACAGCAAGGCGGTCAAATGACCGAGCAGGAACTTGCAGATGCGTTGAAACGTTTGCAGGAACAACAGGAAGCACTCGAGCGGCAATTGGGGGAACTTGGCCAGCAGCTTGAAGAGTTGGGGCTTGGCCAACCTCAGGAGCTTGGAGAAGCCCAACGTGAAATGGGTGAAGCTGGTGAAAACCTCGGTCAGGGCAATACACCGGGTGCAGCAACCGACCAGGGACAGGCCCTTGAGGCCCTGCGTCAGGGTGCCCAGAACATGATGCAGCAGATGGCAGGTGACCGGCAGCAAGGTGGTCAGCAGCAGAGCCAGAACGGTGGACAGGGCCAGACTGGTGGCCGCAGAACGACCGATCCGCTTGGCCGTGAAAACGGTGACGGGCTGGATGCGGCTTCCGACGTGGAAATTCCGGGTGAAATTGATGCCCAACGGGCGAGAAGGATTTTGGAAGCGATTCGCGAACGCCTCGCAATACCGGAAAACCCACTGATCGAAAAAGACTATCTTGAGAGACTGCTCAGAAGCGAATAACCGCTGGGATTATTCAAACAGTGCTTCTACCGAAGCAATTACCGGAAAATCAGACTGGATTGAAGAGACAAACCGGCTTTCCCCTCCGGGTTTCAATTGTAAAACCGGCGAGCGGTAGTACCAGCGGGTAAGTTCATTTCCATTGGATTTCCGCAGTATAATCGCAAGGCGCGGTAGAGCTTTGGATTCTGCTCCCGAATTTGATATCACACCCTTCACCTGCACAACTTTTCCCCGGTTGCCACGAATGATTTCCTCAAACTGGATATTTGCGACATGCAATCCCTTTTGTTGCCCATCGGGTACATTGAACTGAAGAAATGCGAGTAGACCTGCAATGCCCGATACCAACAGGAAGATGGCAGCCATCAATCCTGTCATCCCGGATTTGCTATTGGCTGCTCCTGGAAACGCTGGATCAACTTGACCGAAACCTTCTTCGGCTTCCGGTTCTTGCGGCAAAGACAGGGGAGCTTTTACATCCACAACTAAATTGGAAAACTCTTTCCAGCTGTTTCCGCACTCAAGACAATGCATTTTACCATCCCGTGAAACAGGTTTTCCGGGACTTGCACGTTCATACTCACAGGTAGGGCATGACGGTGTGGATTTGGCGTTCACGGATTTTCCCGACACAAAAACATCTGTTTGATCTTGCAGTCTGTGCATTTGTCGAATGAAATGAATCTGATAAAGCAAATAACTTAACGCCTCATTAACCATGAAGATGAGGCAGAGCTTTCAGGTGATGCGGCTTGATAAAGTTTGAAAATGTCGGACTGAGATACGGGCTGGGGCGAGAGATCTTGAGTGATCTCAACTTTCACGTAGCCCCCAATTCTTTCCAGTTTTTGACTGGGCCATCCGGCGCGGGCAAAACCAGCTTGCTGCGTCTGATGCTGCTGTCCTTGCGTCCGACACGCGGCCTTGTGCATGTATTTGACCAGGAGGCATCCAAAATTCCGCCAAAGCAGATGCCGACCATCCGCCGCAAGATTGGTGTCGTGTTTCAGGACTTCCGTCTTTTAAACCACCTGACCACTTACGAGAACGTTGCCCTTCCCCTGCAGGTGCGCGGCCAAATGGAGGCCAGTTATCGCAAGGATGTAACCGATCTTCTTGACTGGGTAGGCCTTGGCGACCGGATGCATGTTCTGCCGCCGGTCCTGTCCGGCGGAGAAAAACAGCGTGCAGCCATTGCTCGCGCCCTGATCGACCAGCCGGACGTTCTGCTGGCAGATGAGCCGACAGGCAATGTCGATCCACCTCTGGCCCGCCGCCTCCTGCGCCTGTTTATTGAATTGCACCGTTCCGGCACATCCGTTGTGATTGCAACGCATGATCTGAGCCTGATGGACCAGTTTGATGCCCGCCGTCTGGTCTTGAACTCCGGGAGGCTGCAAATTTATGAATGAGCAAGCCGTTCCGGCACCGGACAAGCCTGAAACAGTCGCCAAGCCTGCACAGCAAAAACCGGCAAAACCGCTAAAGAGCGGACAAAACATCGTTCCGGGGGAAACAATTGCCAGTACGGCATTGGTATTCGTGATCGCGATCATGGCTTTCCTTGCCTGCCTGACGCTTGGTGCGGTAGCCATGATCAACAGCAGTGCAAGCAAGTGGCAAAGCGATATCTCGCGTGAAGTTACCATTCAGATCAAACCCGCTGACGGGCGGGAGATGGACGACGCAATCCGCGCAGCAAGTCGCATAGCCTTGTCGTTCGATGGAGTATCCAGGGTGACAGCACTAAACGATGCCGCAACTGCCAGATTGCTGGAACCCTGGCTCGGTTCAGGTCTTGAGTTGAACGAGTTGCCCGTACCCCGCTTGCTGACTGTAACCATAGCCGAAGGCGCAAACCCGGACTTTTCTGCAATGCGCCAACGCGTTGAAGCAGAAGTTCCAGGCGCAAGTCTGGATGATCACAGGGCGTGGGTTGACCGGCTCACCACAATGGCTGTCACCATGGTAACGATTGGCATATCCGTATTCCTTCTGATGATGGCTGCAACGGTTACAACCGTGATCTTTGCAACCCGCGGCGCGATGGCCGGCAACCGGGATGTTGTGGAAGTCCTTCATTTTGTGGGCGCTGACAGTTCCTTCATTTCCAGCCAGTTTCAGAAACATTTTCTCCTGCTGGGGCTAAAGGGAGCATTGGTTGGAACCGTAAGTGCAATCATCCTCTTTCTTTTGTTGGGGTTGTGGTCTTCCTTCAGTGTCGCCACGCCAGAGGGCGACCAGATAAGTGCGCTGTTTGGCAGTTTTTCGCCTGGCTGGCTTGGATATTTCGGCATGTTTTTGGTCACTGTTCTGGTTGCAGGACTAACAGCGCTTACTTCCCGCTGGACGGTCCACCGGCAAATTCAAATCCTGCAGGACTACAAACGTCTCGCATAACAGGCCCGTTTAACGCCTGTATTTTGCCAAACAAGCAACAAAATCGTTTGTTAAATGCACAAAATGCGCAGTATGAAAACCATATTATCGGGTTTCCGTTTTTCGGGCCTGATTAGGTGTATTGTAGCCTGCTTGCTGATTTCAGGCGCAGCCATATCGGTTCTTTATCTGAATTTCGCCTTGAAAATTCAAAATAATACGGAAATGTCCGATGACCTTGATCAGGCTGATGCAATTGTCGTCTTGACCGGCGAAAACGGAGAACTGACTGGCCTGCTAACCTACGAAGAGTTACACGCTGTCGCGCTTGCCAGTCAGGTTCGACCAGCAGAAACTAGCGAGCCCGAGCCAGTTCGTGCTGAAATTGCCCCTCCCGCCCCAGTGACGACACCCGTGGGGCAGCCTATTCATCAAGTGATGAATAAGATCGTCGCCCAGGTGCACTCGTCACTAGAAGTACAAGCCGTCCTCGACGCGACGGTGTCAGACCTACGTTTCGCTCTGGGCTGCGCGCGCGTTATCGTGTATCGG
>JBCCYR010000093.1:0-8523 GCA_039189355.1 Pseudomonadota bacterium | reverse complement strand
TACCATATCGATTCGTGTGCAACGGACCTCGTATATCAAAATGGCGGAACAGACACTTCGTTATGGTCTCCTTATTGCCGGCGCATTCAGCATGCTGGTGGTGGAACCTGTTGGCTTTACGGGCCCGCAGCCGGTCATGGCGCAGTCCACCTCAAACTGTTTTGCGCAACCAACGACAGACCTCAATTTTTCTTCATCGACATTGATTTCCGGAACGAACCTTCAACCCGGCGCGCGATATGTGTTTCGCGATGTAACAGGTGGGGGCAATGTAGACAGCATTATTGAAGTGCTGGGGTTTTCAAACGGCGCATCCCTCAACGCATTTGACAATGATGCAGGTCTGACGAACAATTTTCAGCCAGAACTCAATGCAGCAGGTGGTGCCGACAGTGGCGTGGATTTTCGCATTGAGTTTTATGCAGCCGTAACACCACCGGCAATACCGGCAACACCTATTGTTCTGGACATTGCCATCAATTCAATCGACGTAGATGGAAACGGGGATCCGGCCGGAGGTGCCCCTGGCGACCTTCGCGAATATGTTGAGTATGAAACAACCCTCAACCAGTTCATATTGAACAATCCGACCGAACTGGACATGAACGCATCCGGCCCATCATCGGCAAACCGGATCCGGTTTGAGTCCCGCACCTCGCAATTCGCGCCGGGAATTGATCCTACCGCTTCTGAAAATATCGTGGCCGGTCTTTATACCAACGTCAGTCAGTTTGAGTTCCGGGTCGGTGCCATTCAGACTGGTGCCGCAGGAGGGGCAAATACCCGTCTTACTTCTCTCGGATTCAACTGCCCCACATTCCCGACACCGGACCCGCCTGCTTCCGTCAATTCACTGACGGTTACGAAAGTGGCAGACCTGACCGTCAATGTTTCAGCTGGTCAGACGGTTACATACACGTATGAAGTGGAAAACACCGGAACTACGACGCTTACGGATATAAGTCTGGTTGATGCCCATAATGGTAGCGGCCCTGCACCCAACCCCGGCAGCGAAACACTGATACAGGACGTTGCTCCGGTATCGGATTCATCAGACGGAGGTCAAAACGGCGTTTGGGACACGCTCGGGCCAGGAGACATTGTCCGTTTCACAGCAACCTATACTGTCACCCAGACAGACATTGATACGCTGCAATAAGACTTGCCTAGTCGCGCTTGGTTGATTGTTGCACAATCATTTCTATTGAGCCGATCGGCGGGCACATGAGGCCACCAAAATGTCTCTTCTTTTTGATCAGCACAGGCACACCTTGATCGGTCACAGAATTGTGCTGCAAAATGCCGGAAGATTTTTTCCCGACGCGCCGTTTCCTGATTTCATTGGGTTGTTTTTCTTTGTTCATGATGCCACTCCCTGAACTGTAAACATGATAGCAATTGAATGTGACGGGATGATGATCCTAATCCCGTGAAATCACTAAAATTGGGTTGACGCGAACCCAATGATTTCCCAGATGGATGCAAAATCTGAACAACCTTTTCCAAATACGATGCAAACAAAACTCTCAGGCATAATATCCCATCCGAACTTCGAGAAAATCATCATGACTTTGATCGTCATCAACGCGATCGTGCTTGGACTGGAAACAAGCAAATGGGCCATGACACACTTCGGTCAGGTACTGGCTTTGCTGGACACTGTTATCCTGGGGATTTTCGTATTGGAAATTGCTGCCAGACTGATCGTCGACTTCAAGGGGTTCTGGCGTGACCCGTGGCGCATCTTTGATTTCGTGGTGGTCGCGATTGCCCTTATCCCGGCTTCCGGTCCGCTTGCAATCATGCGGGCCTTCCGGATTTTGCGGGTGTTGCGTTTGATTTCGACTGTTGATGCCATGCGCCGGGTTGTTTCCGGATTGCTCAACGCCGTGCCGGGAATGGGAGCCATCATCTTCCTGCTTGGCATCGTCTTTTACGTATTTGCAGTCATCTCCACCAAGATTTTCGGAGAGGTGTTTCCGGAATGGTTCGGCACACTGGGCGCATCAGGCTATACACTGTTCCAGATCATGACGCTTGAGAGCTGGTCGATGGGCATCGTGCGTCCCGTGATGGAAGAATTCCCCTACGCGTGGATGTTGTTCGTTCCCTTCATCATTCTGACTGCATTCACCGTTCTCAACCTTTTCATTGGTGTGATCGTTGACGCAATGCAGTCCGAACATGAAGCGGAGGCCAAGGCGGAGCGCGATGCAGTGTTCAGCGAAACAGAACTCATACTCGAAGAAGTCCGCGCACTCCGCAAGGAAGTCGCAGAGTTGAAGGTTCAAAAAGGTTAGCCGAAAACAATAACACTTCTGACAGCGTTGCCGCATTCAACCTGAAAGTCACGCAAGAAATGACAGCTTGATTACAAACTCGTGCTTGCAGCCGTGTTCGCGCTGAAAATAGAAACATGCTACAGTTGTTTCTGGCGCATTTGAAAATGGTGTTCGCAAATTAAAGAGGGTTGTTGCGTGAACTATTCGCAGGAGCAGTCAAGTGATGTTCGCCGTTCGGTAGAAGCAATCAAGGTTTCACCGGGATTTGCCAATTCCCCGCAGCTTCAGAATTTTCTCTCTTTCATTGTTGAAAAAACCATCGCCGGAGAAACATCCGACATCAAGGGATATACGATTGGTGTGGACGCACTGGGTCGCCACCCGGATTTCGATCCGACGACAGACCCCTCTGTGCGGGTAATGGCAGGCAGGTTGCGGCAGGCGCTGGTAAATTATTACCGGGATACGGAAGATCAGCCCGCAGTTACAATTTCGCTCGAAAAGGGCAGTTATGTTCCCGTTTTCACATTTGAAACATGTCCAGCAATTGAGCCTACGCCCGATCCAGCAGGCCGGAAGCGTGCAGAAAACAAAAAGGGAAATCTCTGGACCTATGGTGCGGGAGTGGCTCTTGTTGTCATGGCTACGGTTCTGCTTGCAACAAATGCCAGATACGGCTTTTTCCAGCAAAACTCGTCTTATAGCGGCTCGGTAAACCTGCCTGCACCAAACACCATATCCATTGAGCAGACCAGAATTCCAAGCCTGACAATTGACATTGAAACGGACGAAGCCGGAATCCCGGACTGGATCAGTCCTGAGGAGTTGAAACTTCGTGCATTGATCGCGTTCTCGCGTTTCAGGGAATACCGGGTCTATGATGTCACCGCTGAGACCGACAAGACCAGCGGCAATTATTTTGAAGCAGACTATGCACTGCGCATTTTCTTTACGAGATCAGACAACGGGGACGATCTCGAAGCATTTGTAAAACTGGACCAGCCCACGACCGGGAAAATCGTGTGGTCAGGGGATTTTGTCTTTCCACAACCTGTCGGAAACCAGGAAGAGGTAAACCGCGACGTGATCGAACGCACGGTCACCGAGCTGATGTCCCCGTATGGCATTTTGTACCGGGACATTGCAGACATCCAGACCAACGGCAACCGGCTTCGCTGCATGACCCGCATTTACTCCTACTTCATGCGGGAGTCATTACAGGCCTTTTCCGACGGATTGCAATGCGCCCAAAAACTGGTGGATTCAGGCGTAGCCTCGTCCTCCATTCATGCATTCCTGTCATTCATGTATGTAGAGGCTTACCGAAGGGACTACAGGACGGGAAAGGACAATCCTTTAAGAGTTGCCGAACAGCTGGCAGATCAGGCCATTCAGCTTGATCCGGCAAATGCCAGGGCTTTTCAGGCAAGGTTTGCAGTTGAGAAATCAAAAGGCAGCCTCAACCCGGACAAGGTAAACACCGCTGTTGAGGACGCGGTTTCACTAAACCCGGTTGACCGGGACATAGCCGGTGATGTTGCTGCCTATTTTATCGCCTCAAACGAACTTGAACTGGCTGAACCCTATCTGAGCCGTGCATTGTCGCTTACCCCGGTCCCCCCGGCCTGGCTCAATTTTTACAACTATCTTTTCGCGGACTTGAGCGGGAATTATCCGGAAGCAGACGCAATTGCAGAAAAACTTGATGCAAGGCAATCCAGCCTGGTTGCTTTCGCGGCCCTGTTGGCAGCGGACCGCCGTCACAACGAGGATCAGAAAGAGGCAATCACGGCCATCATTCTTGAAATGGAACCCGCACTGCTGACGGATACGGCTTCAGCACTGCAGCGCCGCGGCTTTGACAATGACCTTGCAGACAGTTTGGCCAAGCGCGTAACAGACATGAATCTGAACACTGGCAAAACTACCAGCTAACATTGTTCGTACGGCGTGTAACCGTAAGTAACTTTAAGAATCCGGAGACAACCACCATAGTTTTGTCATGTTGCCTGTCAGCCTGATGAAACGTGGTTGAGGGGATTTTGCCACAATAACAATAACTGGTTTTTTCCGCCCTGTTTCAGAGTCTCGCGGAAAACAACCACAGGCAGATCAGGAAACATTCAGTCGGTATAAATGCGCAATCAGCCATTGGGGCAGGTACTGGTTTCGCATCGCATGTCGCGGCAAATTCGGGGCGAACTGGCCGCGGCTAGACAGGGAGTGCTTGCTAGTCACTCCCTGTCACTCAACATCCGGAACAAATCATGCAACCTTGCTGGAAAACCCTGGCATGTCTTCCGGATTGACCGGCACTTCATGGGCAAGGACATATTCAACAAGTTTCTCGTTTGACCAGTCTGCAAGCGGGTTGACGAGCAGGGTCGTGCCTTTCGAATCCCGCTCTATGAATTCGCCTTTGCCGGGATGATCCGTGGCAAGAACGAGCTCAATATCGTTCGACAACCCATCCTTGAATTTCAGGTCATAAAGATCACGCGTGATGTTCTGCACGCTTTCATGATTTGCACCGGACCGGGTGCCACCAGCCAAAAGAACAGTTTCAAACCGGGTCTTGTTGCTTACCAGCGCGTGCGTCAGCACCTGATCAGCAAGCGTAAAACCACTTCGGAACGCAATCCGGCCAAACGTATTTTCAATCAGCTCCAGCCTGTCTGCAAGATCAAAACGGGCCATCCGCTGGACAAGGTTTCTGGTCTTGCGGTCGAGTCTGGAAAAATTCGGGGATATGACACGGGTCATTTTCGTTCTCCTGTTTTCAGGAGTTAAATGTGACCATACACGGATTTGTTTTGAAGGAATGGTTTTCCAAATTGCGGACCGCAAGCGACAAATTCACCCCGTTCGCACGAAAAATGCAGAAGATACCGGCAAAACGGCTTATTGGGAGTGTTTGAAGAAACCGGTGCGCAAAAAATGCAGGGTCTGTTCCTGAACGGCATCTGTCTGCGGGAAGAACGTGTGCGACGCATAAACGATGATATGGTCATGCATCCCGCTTACCTTGGTGCTTTCAACCGAAACCTTGCCGTCATCATCACCCGGAATGATGCTTGAAGAGACCGGATCAATGCTGAAATTCCCGGCAACCACCCCCAGATCGTAATCGACGCTGCCCAGCAGGTCGTCAATGCCTGCATCTTCAGTGGTCAGCTGCTGCCCTGCAGGCCCGAAGATCGCCTTGTAGAGAATGTTTTCTTTCAGGAGATCGGCCACCTCACTGCCCTTGTTGGGTGAGGCAAGCTGCACGACACGGCCGAGATTGTCGGGCCGGTATTTGTTCAGAACGGCGCGCGTCACAATCCCGCCCATGGAATAACCAACGAAATGGATCGGCCTGGACGGGTCCATCTTCCCCCGGATTTCCGTGGCAACTGCAGCGGTGATGGTTTCAAGGTCCTGCTGGGTCGAGCGGTAATCCAGATTGAAAACCGTGTACCCCTTGCCTTCGAGAAATTTCTCCAGATCAGCCATATGCGCGGATGAGCGCGCCAGGCCGTGAAGCAGGACAACCTGCTCTTTCGATGCCGCAAACCCCGGCTCAATGCCGGTGGACACCGTGACACCAACGACAGCTAACAGCGCAAGGGACAAGGATTTCAGTTTTCTAAACATGATATTTGTTTGGAGATAAATTGCGGAGATTTCAAGGGGAGAGGGAATTTCACAAAAAGAACAAAGTTAGAACAAATTACTTTGCTCCGACAAATTTTGTGATAAGGTTCATTTATGAAAACACTCGTCAAATACATGTATAGAGACGCTTCCAACTACAAGTTTCATGGGGAATTTGTAGTTTCAGGAAAGTTACTTCGCGTTAATATTGAAGACTTTTTGTTTGATAGTGAATTTTTTGTGCCACATGAAATCGGTTTAGAACATCTTCTCGACATGCCTATGAATGAAGACGATCATTATCTGCATACATTTGAAAAGTTTGTGGAATGTGTTGATGGAGAACCAATTTGTTCCGCAGAAGAATTTATTACGCGAATAAAGAACGCAGACAGAAAGGGTTGGCTAAATAGTTTGATGAGTTAAAATACATCGAATGGCGATAGGAAAAAATTGGACTGTCGATGAGATTGAGCAAGCAATTGCTTTATACATTATAACCCCATTTGGTAAACTGCACCAAAAAAATCCTGATATTGTCGATTTGGCAAAGAAGTTAGATAGAACACCCGGTT
This sequence comes from Pseudomonadota bacterium, assembly GCA_039189355.1. Lineage (GTDB taxonomy): Bacteria > Pseudomonadota > Alphaproteobacteria > Rhizobiales > Rhizobiaceae > JAALLB01. Next base: position 2,030 of record JBCCYR010000093.1, on the reverse strand, counting down.
CAATAGCATTAAAGCTGGTAAATCTTGCTAGTATCGACGAGACGTTAGATCGTAAAGGCATGGCCAATGCTAGCAAACTCGACAGACAAGTTTGGAACTCATCTTTCGAAAGGCTATTTTCGTCTGCTTCATTGTTAAATGACGAGGCTACCGGTATCCCAACTGGTTTCGGAGAAACAGATCAGTCAGAATTTAGTTTCGATAACAACGAAGGAGTTGATATTTTTACAATTAAATCTTCAAGGCAAGGACAACAACAATTCCGAAAAATGATCTCAGCGAATTACGATCATTGCTGTGCGATCACAGGCATCTCGCAACCGGAACTGCTGGTAGCTGGGCACATATCTCCTTGGGCAAGCGACAAGAAAAATCGTTTGAACCCAAGGAACGGAATACTTTTGAATCGATTGCATGACAAAGCGTTTGAAGAAGGCCTAATGGTCATTAGTGAAAATGGAAAGATTATCTATTCTGACAGGTTAGAAGGAAGCTCTCTCACTAAACTGAGAGATATGGAGTTCGATGGATATTTGAGAACGCCTAGCAAGTTCAAACCAGATCCAGCTCTGCTGCGAACCCATCATGAAATGCATTTTGCAAATTTTTAAAGCTCCCATTCCCTTCCCGACTCCCCTATATTGCCCCCATGGCAAAGTCTCCCAAAAATGAACACCATCCCTCCGTGGCAGCGCAAGCGAATGAAATGAGTGCAAGCGTGCGAACGGACGGCGGGCCGGATGGCCCGGCGGAAACCGGACAGGGTTTCGAAGAAGCACCGCAGCAGCCGCTGAGCGGTGAGCCGCTTTCGGGCAATGTCTCCGGCTGGGCAAAGGAGATTGCTCAAGAGGCATCGAGAGACAAAAAACCAAAACCCGGCGAACCGGGCACCTCCACCCGCACTGCCAAAAAATCTGCGCAAGAGCGCGAGCGCCATGGCGGGGACGGTTCCATTGCCGCGCATGTGACGGAAGGCAGAAAAGGCCGCCTCTCGCCAAAAGGTGCCAGAGCGAAAGGAAAACTATCCGCAATGGAGGATCACGCGCAGGGCAGCAATGGCGGGGGTTCCGGGGTAGCGAGTGAAACGAGCGACGGCGGAGCGAATAAAGCCGCGAATGCGTCGTCCCCGCGGAGACGCGGCAAAGCTGCTGGCGTGAGCGCAAACTACAGTGAAAAGCATGTGAACAAGGGCGCGATCATTGGCGCGTCGAGCGATCCGAAAGAGCGCGCCGCCTCGGGCCTCAATCCGATTGCCGGGCTGGATGTCTCGCTCGAGGAAGCCGAACGCCTGCTCGGCAAGACCGGAAAGTCCGCCGACAAGTTCACCGAACCCAAGCAGATTTTCAACGAGAGCGTATCGCCCAACAAGGCCGGGGCCAGCGCGTTTGAAAGCGGAGTAACCGCCACGGTTGCGTCGCTTGCCAAACTGATCGAGGGCGGCGACCCGAACCTCGTCAGTGAATGGGTGCCCCACCGCCCTGCCCGCCCGGTGAAATCCGAAGGCGGCCTTGAACTCAGGATGGTGACCGACTTCGAACCCTCCGGCGACCAGCCCACGGCAATCGCGGATCTGGTCGAAGGGCTTGGTTCCCTTTTCGCTGACGCATCCGCGCCAGCGCCCATTCACGCGCAGGGAGGGCAGTCCCACAAAAAATCTGGCGGGGATACGAACCTCGCCTCCGTGGCAGGGCAAGATTTCGCGACCAGCGAAATTGCAAGCCCGTCAACGGACGGAAGCGCGGATGCGCTTTCGGAAACAGATAACGAGCAAACACAAGTGCTCCTCGGCGTTACGGGTTCGGGCAAGACTTTCACCATGGCGAAGGTGATCGAGGCGACGCAGCGCCCGGCGATCATCCTCGCGCCGAACAAGACGCTTGCCGCCCAGCTCTATGGCGAGATGAAATCCTTCTTCCCGGACAATGCGGTCGAGTATTTCGTTTCCTACTACGACTACTACCAGCCAGAGGCCTACGTCCCGCGCTCGGACACCTATATCGAGAAGGAATCCAGCGTAAACGAACAGATCG
>JBCCYR010000092.1:0-8532 GCA_039189355.1 Pseudomonadota bacterium | reverse complement strand
TCGGTTCCCGCTGGTATTTACGGACGCGAAGCACTTGAAACGATGGGCATATGGAGCGAGGTGCGCGGCAATGCGGTCTATACGGAAAATGTCCGTGTTGCGCTTGCTTCCATCATACGGGGTGATCTGCTGGCCGGTATTGTCTATGCCTCTGATCTCAAGCTGGTTCCGGAACTTCATGCGCATTTTGTTTTTCCGGACACCACCCACAAGCCCATCCACTATGTGGCGGCTTCTGTCGGTGAGGGCAACGCAGGTGCAGGGTTTGTATCGTTTCTGAAAAGCCCTGCTGTACAGGAAATATTTGAACGCTTTGGATTTTTATCCGCTTCGGCTACGAATTAGCAATGAGTCTTTTGTCGCCGGAACTGTGGGGAATTGTTGCGCTGTCAATCCGTGTGTCGCTGGTTGCAATGCTGTTCACCCTGCCGATTGCAACAGCAGTTGCGTATCTTCTTGCAACACGGCGTTTCCGGGGCTGGCACTTGCTCAATGCACTGTGTCATCTGCCGCTGGTCATGCCGCCGGTGATTACGGGCTATCTGTTATTGCTTGCTTTCAGTCCCAAAGGGTGGATTGGAAGTCTTCTGCAAAGTTTCGGAGTAAGTTTTGCGTTCAACTGGTGGGGGGCGGCACTTGCTGCCGGGATCATGGCCTTTCCGCTGGTGATGCGGCCGATCCGCCTGGCTTTCGAGGTGCAGGAACGGGAGCTTCTGGAAAGTGCCAAAACGCTGGGCGCCAACCGTTGGGCAGCATTCCGTGCGATATCCCTGCCGCTTGCGATGCCGGGCATTATTGCAGGCGGTGTGCTCGGATTTGCCAAGGCGCTGGGGGAGTTCGGGGCAACGATTACATTCGTCTCCAACATTCCGGGAGAAACGCAAACGCTGGCACTGGCGATTTACTCGTTCCTGCAGTCACCGGCAGGAGATAGTGCCGCCATCGCACTCGTCCTGATTGGCGTTGTGATTTCTTTTGGCGCGATACTGGTTTCAGAAATTATCGCGAACCGGCTTGCAGTGAAAAAACCCGATTAATCTTCAAGCCGTAACGCGCGTTCCTCATCAATCACTTCCTGCGGAAACTGGCTCATGAAGCAGCAGCAAACGCCCTGGTCGATCATCGTGCGTGGGCCGTTGGGATGGGCGATGTGCTTGTAAACGCCGTGGCTGTGTCCGTGATGGTGGTGATGTCCATGATCATGATGATGGTGATGATCATGCGTATGATCGTGGTCGTGATCATGGCTGTGTCCATCAGGATTTTCATCGTCAAGCGGGTCCTTGAATTCCGCGTGGTGGTGATGAACCTCCACTTCACCCTTTGCAAGGCGGTCCTTGAATGAGGCCATCAAATCCTGTGTTTCAACAATCTCGCCGGAGTTTGCTTCCTTGATGCGTTCCACAAAGGTATCAATCACATGGTCCTGGTCAGCCAGATAATGGGCCTTGAAGAATTCCACATCCGGCGCGGACCCGGCAACCCGGTCCACATAATTGTATATTCGGTCGATCAGCTTGCCTGAAAAGAGGAAATAGGGCGCGACGACGATTTTCTTGTATCCAAGCTTTAATGCCATCTCGAGGCCTTTGCCTACGGAAGGAAAGGTGACGCCTGAGTAAACCGTTTCCGACCATCCGAAGCCGAGGTTTTCCGTTACAATGCGTGTCAGGCGGGCTGCTTCTGCATTGGCAAGCGTATCAGAAGTTCCACGGCCCACAACGATCAGCATGGTGTCGTACAAGTCTCCCTTGTGAACATGATCAACACCCAGCGCCTGCAAAATTCGCGCTTCAAAGGCTGCAATCATCCGCGGATGGAGACCGAGCTCACGGCCGTAACTGACTGTTAGTCCCGGGTTTTTCTCCTGATAGGTGGTGAGCACGGAAGGAATGTCATTTTTGGCATGTGTTGCGGCAAAAAGCATTCCTGGAACAGCGACTATGTGGTTTACGCCTGCATCCCGTAGCGCATTCAGCCCCATGTGGATGTTTGGTGCTGAATATTCGAGAAACCCGTACTCAACCGGTGTATCAGGATATCGGTTGCGAAGTCCCTTTGCCAGAAGGGAAAACTCTTCTTCTGCTGATTTGGCGCGGCTGCCATGGCCGCAGATCATGATACCTGTTTTTGACATGAATTAACTTCCTTTTGGCAAAAGATATCGTGCCTTCCGGTGATTCCGAAAGGCGGAATCCGCAAATTTTTTCGTTTTTTGCGGCAGTGAGAAACACTATCGGGATTTGTGGTCTTGATTTGAAATGAATTCGCTTATCCGCCCGATGGCACGTTCGATATTCTCTTCAGAGTTGGCATAACTCAGACGAATGTAACCCTCTCCCAGAATGCCGAAGTCCGTACCACCAATAGTAGCAACGCCGGTTTCTTCCAGCAATGCTGAAGCGAGTTCCTTCGCTTTCCAGCCGGTGGCTGAAATGTTCGGAAACGCATAAAAGGCGCCTTTTGGTGTAGCGCAGGTAATGTTGGAAATCGCATTCATCTTTTCGACCACCAGTTTGCGGCGGGTGTCAAAGGCAGCCATCATTTTGTCTACATCATCCTGTGGCCCATCGATTGCGGCTATGCCGGCCATCTGGCTTGGCGCGTTGACACAAGACCACGCGTTGACGGCAAGTTTCCTGACCATGTCGTAGAGATTATCCGGCCAGATTGACCAGCCCATGCGCCAACCTGTCATTGCCCAGGTTTTTGACCAGCCATTGAGAACAATAAGCCGATCACGGATTTCAGGATAATTGAGCAATGACTGATGCGTTTCACCGTCATAGGTCATGACGTCGTAGATTTCGTCGGAGAGTATCGCCACATCCGGCCATTTTTCGAGACCGGCAACAAGTTTGTCGATTTCCGCTTTTGGCGTTACGCCTCCGCAAGGGTTAGCAGGTGAATTGATAATCAGCAGGCGGGTGTTCCCGTTGATCAGTGACAGGGTTTCGTCAGCGCTGAAAGCAAAACCGTTTTCTTCCCGGATAGGGACAGGAACCGGTTTTGCGCCTGTGTATTCGATCATTGACCGGTAAATCGGGAAACCAGGATCAGGATAGAGGATTTCCGCTCCCGGCTCTCCGAACATCAGGATTGCTGCGTACATGGTTACCTTGCCACCCGGCATGATCATGATGTTGTCCGGTGGAATTTGTTCACCTGTCATGGTCAGTACACGCCTTGCAACCGCTTCACGGCATTCTAGCGTTCCCGTTGCAGGCGTATAGCCATGATGGCCGTCCTTTAGAGCCTTGATTGCAGCCTCGACGATATGTTGTGGCGTGGCAAAATCCGGTTGGCCGATTCCAAGGTTGATGATGTCCTTGCCTTCGCCCGCCAATCGCGTCGCACGTGCCAGTACCGCGAATGCGTTCTCTTCCCCGATCCGGTCAAATCCGGAAACTGTTTTCAACATTTTCTTGCCTCGTAAAACCCTTATGTGAGAAGCTAAAGAACATGATTTGCGGAGTTTGAAAAGAGATGCAGGATCTTGTTGACTGGAAAGGATGTGAACCTCCGCACCGCAAGGTTTTTGAAGGGCGGTTTGTGCGTCTTGAGCCGCTGGATGCTGCCAAACACGGTGATGAACTCTATGAAGCGGCAACAGAGGGAGATGCGGATGACCGCTTCCGCTGGCTTACCGAAAGAACTCCCGAAACACGGGAAGAATTTGAGGAGTGGCTTGAGCGTGTGGAGAAAAGTGCAGATCCGATGTATTTCGCCGTGATTGATCTTGCCACAGGCAAGGCTGCAGGCAGGCAGACCATGATGCGGATGAACCCGGAACATGGTGTTGCAGAAATCGGTCATATCCACTGGGGGCCGTTGATCCAGAAAACACCCGCGACGACTGAAGCTTTCTATCTGTTTGCAAGCCATCTCTTTGATGAACTCGGATATCGCAGGTTTGAGTGGAAATGTAACAACCGCAACGAGCCGTCAAAGGATTCCGCATTTCGTTATGGCATGACTGCTGAAGGCGTTCACAGGCAATCCTATGTGATCAAGGGCGAGAATCGGGATACGGCATGGTTTTCGTTGTTGGACAATGAATGGCCGAAAGCTGGCGAAGCCATGCGAAGATGGCTTGACCCTTCCAATTTTGATGTGGATGGCCAGCAAATACAACGTCTGGAAGAAATCCGGAGATCGCTTTGAAGCCTGACCGTGATTATTCGGTAATGGCTGCAGAAGACGTTATTGCAGCAGATACCTCTGACTGGATAGCTGTTTTGCCGCTTGGCGCTCACGAGCAACATGGCCCACATCTACCCTTTGAAACCGATACGATTATCGCGTCCGGGATCGCATGCAGACTTGCTGATGCGTTGGGAGAAGATTTGCCGGTTACCTTTTTGCCAGCTGAACCGGTTGGCTATTCCATTGAGCATATGGATTACAAAGGCAGTAAAACACTTGCGTTCGATCAAGCAGTTAACAAGTGGACCGGGATTGGCGAAGAACTTGCCAGCCAGGGCATCCGGAAAATGCTGCTGCTGAATGCCCATGGTGGAAACTCGCCTCTCATGACAATCGTTGCCACGGAATTGCGGGTTCGCTGCAACATGCTTTGTGTCGCAACCAGCTGGACACGGTTCATTGAAGCAGGCAAAACCATAATGGCAGCAGAAAAGGCTTTCGGCATTCATGGAGGCGATCTGGAAACTTCTGTTATGCTGGCACTTGCACCAGATACGGTAGATATGGAAAAGGCTGAAAACTTTCATTCATTTCAGCAGGATTTGTCACAATCTGCGAAACATTTGCGAGCCTATGGTCCCCATGCATTCGGGTGGAAAATACAGGATCTGAATGTGAAAGGCGTGACGGGTAATGCCTCGATTGCTACCGCTGAAAAAGGAGAAGCGTTTCTTTCAGAAGCGGTTGAGGGACTGAAGCAATTGATTGCCGACATGAATGCGTTTGATCTTGCGCATTTCGAGGGATGAAATTGCCCGTGAAGTTTTCTATATTCTTCGAACAGTGACAAAGGGGCCGCCGGATGGACACTCTTACCAGAATGCAGGCGTTTGTGGATGTTGTGGAACAGCAAGGGTTTTCTGCGGCTGCGCGCAAGGTTGGTCGTTCCAAGGCCCTGATGTCGAAATATGTGCGCGAACTGGAAGACGAACTGGGGATTTTGCTTCTGAACCGCACTACGCGACAATTTTCCCTGACCGAAGCTGGAGATGTGTTTCACCGCTCTGCTCTGGAAATCCTGCAAAAAGTAGGTGATCTGCAGGACAAGGTGCGCGAAGCGGGATCAGGCCACAAGGGGCGGTTACGGGTTTCTGCACCCCGGTCTCTCACCGATCTTGAAATCGGGTTGCCGATTGTCGAGTTCGCAACCGCCTATCCGGATATCACGCTTGATATCGATCTTGATGATGCAATGGTGGACATGGTGGAAGACGGGTTTGATGTGGCAATCCGGGTTGCAAGACTTAACGATTCGTCCCTCATCGCCAAGAAACTTGCCGATTTTCGGCTGATACTCTGTGCCACGCCGGCATTTATCGAAAAATATGGTGCACCAAAGTCTCCCCATGACCTGGGTGATGCGCCCTGTATCGTTGATACAAACATGATGCGCAGGGCCAACTGGTGTTTTCTGGATGATGATGGTCAAGAGTTCAGCGTTCCTGTGCGCGGCGCAATTGAGGTCAACAGCCCGGAAGTTGCGCGCCGAGCAGCACTTGCAAGCCTTGGCATGACCATGGCGCCTGAGTTTTCCGTTGAAAAGGAACTGGAAAGTGGCGAACTGGTGAGCCTTCTGGATGACCGGATACCTTCAGGTGGCGGTATCTATGCGGTTTATCCCCATCGCCGCCATGTGCCGGGCAAGGTTCGCGTGTTCGTCGATTTTCTGAGCCAGTGGTTCAAACAGAAGAGCAAGCGGGCATTGGCTGCAGAATGACACGGTTGTGCATTGCCGCAAAAAAGCCATTCCTCTATTATTATGTCCAGATGATTTGTTCATAGAGATAATCTTCCATGAAACCATCAAGATCTTTGCTGTTTGCTGGCGTTGCAGCGGTTGCGTCGACCTTCTCCGTTACGAATGCGGCTTATGCCCATCCACATGTTTTTGTGGAGGCAAATATTGAAGTTGTTCGCGACAAACAGGGTAATTTTACGGAATTGCGGCAGGTCTGGCGATTTGACGAGCTGTTCAGTACCACCATTGTCATCGATTATGATCAGAATGTTAATGGTGAACTTGATCCGGACGAACTCAAGGAAGTTACCGATATTGTAAAGGAATCGATTGCAGAATATGATTTCTATACGGCAATACGTTCAGGCGTCAAACCCCTTGAATTTTACGAACCCGACGAAATCGGGGCCTATTTTGATGACGGAAAACTGATCATGTTTTTGTCAGTAGAGCCCGTGGAACCTTATGATTTTGCCAAAGCACCGCTCAGGATTTCTGCGAGCGATACGAGCTATTATGTTGCTTTCGATTTCGGCAAGGAAAACGTTTCCATTTCCGGCAATCAGAACGGCTGCAAGACTGATGTGGTTCATCCCGACTTTGACAAACTATATGCAGAAAACGCGGAGACCTTTACGGAAGCTTTCTTTAATGATCCGACCAATGGCGGGTTTGGTGATGAGTTTTATTCCTGGGCGACCATTACCTGCTCATGAACCGGCTGGCCTTCTTCCTCGTAACTTTCGTTATGGCTGCGTGGTATCTTGGATATCATGAAGCTTTTGCTCAAAGTTCGCTTGGTATTGGCCGGGGCGAGCAGCCGTTGCCGACTGGCGGTTTTTTTGAGGGGTTTTTCAGCTGGGTGCGGTCCCAACAGGCTGTGTTTCACAACAACATAAGGGAAATTCTTCTTGCCATGCGCAAAGAAGGAACACATTTTTGGGCACTCATTTCCATCAGTTTCCTATACGGCATTTTTCATGCCGTTGGCCCCGGGCATGGCAAGGTTGTTGTTTCATCTTACATGCTTGCCAATGAGATTGCCGCCAAGCGTGGTGTCATCATTTCCATGGCAGCGTCCATCGCACAGGGTATGACTGCGATTGTTGCGATCAGCTTTTTCATGCTGGTATTACGCGGTACGGGTATAAAGAGCGGTGAGCTTACCTATGGTCTTGAAATGGCCAGCTATATTGGCGTGATGGCCATCGGGGTGTGGCTTGTTTGGCGCAAACTGTTTCGTAGGTCACACAGTCACGCTCATCCCCATGATCACGCGCATGACCACCATCACTCTCACGGTGATATGGCCTGTGACGATTGCGGGCATGCACATGCGCCTGATCCAAAAATGCTTACGGGGACGTTTGGTTTGCGCGAGGCTTGGACGGCAATTCTTGCCGTTGGGCTTCGCCCTTGCACGGGTGCCCTCATCATCCTGGTTTTCTGTTTTGCAAACGGGCTATATCTGGCAGGTGTGCTTTCTACCTTCGCCATGTCCATTGGTACCGGCATATCCGTCTCAGGCATGGCAGTTCTCGCGGTCATGGCAAAGAATGCGGCTCTTAAGCTGGCAAACTTTCAGGACAGTGTCGGTGTTGTACACCAGACAATTGAAGTTGCAGGCGCAGCGTTCATTTTCCTGATTGGTCTGGTTCTGTTTACAGCAATGCTTTCAGGCTGAATTCCATAAAGTGGTCAGGCCACCAAAATGTTTGACTCACGCAATTTTGACACGTTGCACTGAATTGGAATTGCTCTACATAGCCTACCAATGGCACTGATATGTTGGTATTCCCATGCTTATGAAAAATGAGATCAAGACAGGTGTAGGCCCATTGTCGCCTGAACACCCTGACGTAAAAATCGGCAAGGTCGGTGTTCTGCTGGTCAATCTCGGGACCCCCGATGGCTATGACAAGAAAAGCATGTACCGGTATCTTCGCGAGTTTTTGACCGACAGCCGGGTAATCGAATGGCCAAAACTTCTCTGGTATCCAATCCTTTTCGGTATTGTGCTTAACCGCCGTCCTGCGAAAGTCGGCGAGGCTTACAAGACGATATGGAATATGGAACTGGATGAATCCCCGCTGCGTACCTTCACCCGTTCACAGTCTGACAAATTGGCCGGTGCCTTGAGCGGCCACGAACATGTCGTGGTTGATTGGGCGATGCGCTATGGAAACCCGTCAATCGCTTCCAGGCTTGACTATCTGAAAGAGCAGGGATGTGACCGGCTTCTGATTTTCCCGCTCTATCCCCAATACAGCGCAGCAACTACTGCAACCGTGAATGACAAGGTGTTTGAAAGCCTCATGAAAATGCGCTGGATGCCAGCTGTGCGAACCGTGCCGCCTTATCATGACGATCCGGCCTATATTGATGCATTGGCTGCCTCGATTGAAGTATCGATCGAAACCATGCCAAAAAAGCCTGAAAAGATTATCGCTTCTTATCACGGCATCCCGCAAAGCTATTTCAAGAAAGGTGATCCCTATCACTGCCATTGCATGAAGACGACACGTCTTTTGCGCGAGAAACTGGACATGGATGAGGATTATCTGATCACCACCTTCCAGTCGCGGTTT
>JBCCYR010000091.1:0-8544 GCA_039189355.1 Pseudomonadota bacterium | reverse complement strand
GTTTCGACTGCGCAGCTCTATGGCGCGAACATTAATCTCCTTAAAAACACCATGCCCCGGTTTGGCGTGGAAACGACTTTCGTTCATGGTCGCGATCTTCACGGTCTGGAAGCTGCCATTCAGGAAAATACCAAGTTCATTTTCTGTGAGCTGATCGGCAATCCGGGTCTTGATGTTCTGGATATCGAAGCGGTTGCGAAGATTGCTGAAAAGGCAGGAATTCCGGTAGTGATGGATGCCACTTTCTGCACGCCTTATCTGTTCAAACCCTTGGATCACGGGGTTTCGGTTATCACCCATTCGCTGACCAAATGGATGGGAGGCCATGGCGTGGCAATTGGCGGCTGTGTTGTTGATGGTGGAAACTTCAACTGGGGAGCGTCTGACAAATATCCGACGCTAACCTCGCCCCATTATGCGCTTGATGGCATTGTTTTCTGGGAAGAATTCGGTCCTGCAGCATTGACCATGCGCATCCGTGCAGAAGGCATGTATAATTTCGGTCCGTCCCTCTCGCCAACGAATGCATTTCATCTGCTACAGGGTATTGAAACCCTGCCGATGCGCATGGAGAAACACATTTCCAATGCGCGGGCCATGGTGGAGTTTTTGCAAGGTCATGAAATGGTGAGTTGGGTGAAACACCCCGAGCTTCCCGATCACCCGGATCATGCAGTTGCGAAAAAGCTGCTTCCCAACGGGGCTGGCTCGATGATTGGTTTTGGCGTCAAGGGCGGTCGTGCCGCGGGTGCTGCCTTTATCGAGAGTGTTGAAGTTGCTTCGCACCTTGCCAATGTGGGGGATGCAAAGACGCTGGTTATTCATCCCGCGTCTACAACGCATTCGCATATCTCGGCCGAAGACATGAAGGCCGGCGGTTTGACTGAAGACATGATCCGTCTGTCGGTAGGGCTTGAAAGCATCGAAGACCTCAAGAAGGATTTCAACCAGGCACTCAAGGCAGCAGCGAGGGCTGTGGCATGAGGTTTGAAGTCAGAGGCAATGAAGTTTACGCATCAACCGGTGGGCGCGATCATAAAGAAGGGCAACCCTATCTCATTCTGATGCACGGGGCAGGGGCTTCGCATCTTCTCTGGACACAGCAATCCCGGTCGTTTGCCTATGCGGGATATAATGTGCTTGCTGTTGATTTTCCCGGTCACAACCTGTCCGCTGGTGAACCTCTTGCCACGGTAGAAGATCAGGCCGACTGGCTGATCGAGGTTATGGATGCACTCGGCATTGAAAAGGCTGTTTTTGTTGGCCACAGCCAGGGCGGGCTTGTTGCACTTTCCATGGCTGACAAGGTTCCGGACCGGGTTGAGAAAATTGCATTTGTCGCAACCGCTGCAGCGATCCCGGTCAATGATATGTTGATATCGACGGCAGAAGCAAAAGAACCACGTGCGAAATCTTCCATGACAGCTTGGGGGCTTGGTCCCGATGCGCACCATTTTGACAATACGGTTCCCGGTTTTTCCCATGCTGGCATGGGATTGCGTATCATGGATCTCAATCCGGACGGGGCGGTTGCAAATGACCTGAAGGCTTGTGCTACTTTTGAAGGCGGACTGGATATTGCAAAGTCCATCAAATGCCCGACAATGTGTGTACTCGCGCGAAAAGACAAAATGACCCCGGTCAAGTTTGGCCAAAAGCTCGCGGAAGCATTGCCCGATAATGTTTTGCATATCGTTGATTCAGGGCACACCATTCCCTCCGAGCGTCCACATGAATTGAACGAATATTTGCGGGCGTTTCTCGCGGCTTAAACTTTCAAGGATATTTCAATGAGCAAGATCACATCTTCCGATATCAAAAAAGTATGCGTCATCGGTGCCGGAACCATGGGGTCCGGCATTGCAGCGCAGTGTGCGAATGCCGGAATTGATGTGCTTCTGCTCGACATCAAATCGGATGACAATGCGAATGCGGTTGCCGAAGGCTCCATTGAACGGATCAGGAAATCCGATCCGCCTCTTTTGATGCGAAAAGACAATATCGACCGCATTTCTGTCGGCAACATCGAAGATGATCTCGACAAGGCGGGGCAATGTGACTGGATTTGCGAGGCGATCGTGGAGCGGCTTGATATCAAGAAGCAGCTTTATGCAAATCTTCTTCCGCACCTGAAACCGACAACACTGGTTTCCTCGAATACGTCTACCATACCGATCAAACTGCTGGTGGAAGATGCACCGCAGGATTTGCGCGAGCGGTTCTGCATTACGCATTTCTTCAACCCTGTCCGCTATATGCGGCTTCTCGAACTCGTGAAGGGTGAAGAGACTCGTGATGATGTCATCGAGGCGCTGCATGATTTCAACGACAGGATGCTTGGCAAGGGTGTAGTGAACTGTGCCGATACACCAGGCTTTCTTGGTAACCGGGTTGGGGTTTTTGCACTTCAGGCAGCAGTCCATGAAGCTGTCGAGCTTGGTTTGAAGATCGAAGAAGCTGACGCGATTTTTGGCCGTCCGATGGGTATTCCGAAAACAGGCGCTTTTGGTTTGTATGACCTGATTGGACTTGACCTGATGGGTGATGTTGTCCGTTCCCTCAATTCCATTCTCGAGCAAGGTGATCCTTTCCATGAGGTCGGTGGTGAAAACAAGGTTGTGAACGACCAAGTTGCACGGGGTTTCAAGGGTAACAAGGGTGATGGCGGTTTTTATCGTGAAATTGATGAAACCCGCGAAGCATGGGACCTGCAAACCAGTGAGTGGCGGCCACGTGATCGGGAACTGCCGGAACTCGCACAACGCGGTGAAAAGGAAGGCATCACGGTTCTCTTAGACGGTGATGACAAGCTTTCAACCTTCGCTTGGCGCGTGCTGGCGCGAATTCTCACCTATTCAGCGAGCCTTGTGCCGGATGTAACCCATTCCCCGCAAGATATCGATGATGCCATGAAGCTTGGCTACAACTGGGTGCAAGGGCCGTTTGAGATGATCGATACGATCGGTTCGGGCAAATTTGTCGAACGGCTGGAATCTGAGGGTTGGCATGTGCCTGAGTTCCTGCGGAACAATGCAGGCAAGCCTTTTTATGAAGCTGATGGTGGTATCCTGAAAGTGCGTCACTGGGATGGTGCGCTATATCCTGTCAATCTTCCCGATGGTGTTGTTCGTTTCCACATGACCCGTCGCACAATGCAGCCGGTGTCGGAAAATGCGGGTGCAAGCCTGTTTCATCTGGAAGACGGCGTACGTTTGGTTGAATTCCATACCAAGGCCAATGCGCTTGATTCAGATTGCATGAAGACTGTTGCGGAAGCTGCTGCCGATCCGGGTCCTGGCATTATTGTTCATAACGATGCCCAGCATTTTTCTGCTGGCGTTAATCTTGAACGGTTTCTGGAAATGATTGAAGCTGAAAATTGGGACGGCATCGACAACTTCCTGCTTGGATTCCAGGAAGCGGTCGAGGCGCTTTTGTATTGTGATGCGCCGGTGGTTGGAGCGCCCTCCGGCCTTGCAATTGGTGGCGGGTATGAAGTGCTTGCCCATTGCGACAAGGTCGTAGCCCATTCAAATTCGGTTCTTGGTTTGGTGGAGGCGAGCGTCGGTCTTGTTCCTGGCGGCGGCGGTGTCAAGGAAACATATCTGCGTTGGCATGAGGCAACCGGGGACTGGGCAAAAGCTGCCCGCAAGACGTTTGACCAGATTGGCTATTCATTGACTGCCACGTCTCCGGATGAAGCCATTCCACTCAAATATTTTGTCGACGGCAGAGATACGCAAGTCATGAACCGTGATCGGCTGATTGAGGGTGCCCGTGAAGCTTTGACTGCATTGGGTAATGGTTACGCGCCCCGGAAAAAACCTGCTTTCAAGCTTGCCGGAGGTGAAGCCCATGCCGAGATGGTCAAGTTTCTAAATGATGGCAAAGAGAAAGGCTGGTTCTTCCCGCATGACGTTACCGTTGCAACCGCAATCGCGAAAATTGTTACAGGCGGGGATGACGCCGGTCAGGATGAAGTGAGCGAAACGGACATGTATGCCCGTGAACGGGCAAGTTTTATTGAACTTGCCAAAACGCCTGAAACCCGCGAGCGCATTACACAACTGCTGCGCAATGGCAGGTCCATCAGAAACTGACCAAAGCTCTGAAAAAACCTGGAGGTTTTCGAGTCTCATTTTTCCATTGGAAACCCAGCCAATTTACGATAACATTTTCGTGTGGTCAGGTCCCACAACCCACACAACCTGGCCATGGCCGCAGGTGTTCTGGGCTATCAACCCACACATGATAAGGGCACAGTTATAAACTGTTGCCTACCAGAATGCTTGCGGTATTGTAGCTTCTGTTTCTCACCCCTCAGATCGGATTGTTTAATGAAACTCTGGTATGCTTCCGCTTCGCCGTTTGTCCGCAAAGTACTTGTTCTTGCTCATGAAACCGGAATAGTCGACCAACTCGAAATTGTGGATGCTGCAACCACGCCCCTTACCCCTCATGAAGGATTGCAAGGTGACAATCCCCTGGGGAAAATTCCGACACTGGTTCTTGAAGAGGGGCAATCCATATTCGACAGCCGTGTGATTTGTGAATACCTCGATGGGTTGCATGAGGGTGACAAGATGATCCCGGCCGATGGTATGGAGCGGGTGAATGCCCTGGTTACACAATCTATTGGCGATGGCATCATGGATGCAGCAGTTGGTATACGTTACGAACAATTCCTGAGGCCGGAAGAAAAACAGTGGGATGAATGGCTTGATGGCCAGTTCCGGAAGATCAACCAGTCTCTTGATGTTCTGGAAACCTGGCGCGGCGCACGGATTCAGGACGTGCACATCGGGTCAATTGCGGTAGCATCTGCGCTATCCTATCTCGATTTCCGTCAACCACAGTTTGACTGGCGGGAGGGCAGGCCTGTCTTGACACAAATGCTGGCGACGTTTTCAAAGCGGACTAGCATGATTGAGACTGATCCGCAGAAATAGGTCACTTCAAGAAGTGGTTTGCCATCCAGCAGTGGAAATGATGGGTCGCCTCATCCATTACGGGTGAAAAGTGACCACCATCAAATCCGTCTGCCTTGCGGCCTTCCTGCATGGCTTCCACAACACCGATGTCTTCCAGGAACACCTCTTTCCAGAAGCCTGCAAGATCCCGGCGCATGTGTGACCATTGATCCTCAGCCATTTCCGGCTTGGCATAGTAAATCTGGATGTGCTCGTCGGTTTCGATCTCGTTCTTTGGTTCCAGAATAAGTGCGAATGCATGGTCCTTGTGCACGCCCAGTTGTACGTTCGGGTAGAAAGCAATGTATTCAGCTTCCGAGTCCCAGCGAGGGCTTAGATTGTCAAAGAAAGCAAAATTTCTGCCGTTTTCATCTATGGTTGGTTCGAAGGCTTTTGTAAGCTGCCCGGAATAATTCCCTTCACTGAGAATGTTGACATGGTCTTCCAGTTTTGAACGTTCGTTGAGACCGGGATGAACGAAGGGCAGGTGATAGGACTCGCAGAAATTCTCCATCGCCAGCTTCCAGTTGGTCTTCACTTCCAGCATGAAACCGGAATCTGCGCCGCCTGAAAAAACCGACTTGCCTGCAAAATCCTTCCAGCGTTCCAGGGCACCGGCGAAATATTCCTCAAAGGGCAGGGCATCACCCGTGATGTTTATAAAAACCACATCCTGAAATACGTGACTGCGAACCTCAATCAAGCCAAGTGTGGATTTGTCCACGCCGGGATGTTCATGAATGCCGGGCCCGCCCACATGCGGAGTTTGCTTTAACTGGCCCTCGGTAGAATAACACCACGCATGATAGGGGCAGCGCAGGAGCCCTGTGGTCTTTCCGGCTTCCTGAACGAGTTTTACACCGCGATGGCGGCATGCATTGTGAAATACCCGCACCACACTGTCGCGCCCATGGGAAATGATGAAGGGATCACCCAGAAACTCGACCGGTTTTACATCGCCGGGTTCCGGCACATCCTTGGCAAAGCCGATACCAACCCAGTTCGGTGCGAATACGTTTCGCTTTTCTTCCATGATTGCGTCGGGAGAGGTGTAAAACCAGTTTGGCATGCCGCTGGCCTGATCAATCGGCAGGGCAGCTTTTTCAATGTCACTTTTGAGTGGTGCAGTCATTGGAATTCTCCATAATTCCTATCTTACTACCAAATTGTCAGAAGCGGAAATCGGGATTAATGTCTGTCTGCGACATGAATGTCGTCCGGTTTTGTTCCACGCAGCATTTCGCGTTTTGAGCCAAAGCCCTTTGCTTTGCTGACTTCAAATCCTGCTGCTTGCAGACTGCGGCGTACAAAGCCGGCAGCTGTGTAAGTTGCAAATGTGCCGCCAGCGACAGTATGCTTGCCGACCTCATTCATCAAGTTTTCGTTCCAGAGTTCTGGGTTTTTGGCAGGTGAAAAACCGTCCAGATACCATGCGTCAGCTAGACAATTCTGCTTTGGCAGTAAGTTATTTGCATCACCGATGTGTATTGTAAGATGCGTATCCGGTGTAAAATCAACATCAACCAAAGCTGGTTGTCGCTCCCAGATATCAACCAGCCGGTTTCTCAAATCGTTCAGTTCCGGCCAGACGGACAAAGCCTTATGCATTTCCGCAGGTGTGATCGGAAACTGTTCAAAGGAAATGAAATGTAGTTGCGCGCCATACGGTTTGTGTTCCCTCCATTGGCGTACGGTTTCCAGAAAGTTCAATCCGGTTCCAAAACCCAGTTCTGCAATCGTGCAAGATTGCATCGCCGGCCAACGGTTTGGCAAATCGTTGGCCTGGAGAAACACATGATCGGTCTCCGCTCGTCCATCACTGGCGGAGTAGTAAGGGTCATCGAAACGGCTGGAGACGGGTAGGGTGTTTTCCTTCCACTCAAGATCACTCAAGAATTTCTCCTTGTTTTGAATCGGTTACGACGACACATTCGGATCATGATTCAAACTGCGAAATCAAACAAGACTTTCGATACAGCAATCATTGGCGGGGGTATCCTGGGTTTATGGGCTGCACGGCATGCAATAAAGCGTGGTGAAAGGGTAGTGCTGATTGAAAAACGTCATATCGGGGCAGGCGCCTCTGGAGGATTTCTTGGCGCGCTGATGCCGCACATGCCGGATTCGTGGAATGCCAAGAAACAGTTTCAGTATGAAGGTCTGTCAACCATTGGTAACGCGATTGCGGAACTAAAAGCGGATACCGGCCTTGATTGCGGCTTTAAGCGGTGCGGGCGTATCATGCCGCTGACCCATGAGAAAATTTTGCCCCAGGTTGAGCGCCGGGTGGAGGGCGCTGGGAAGCACTGGGATGACCAATACGAAATGAGGTCCATCCGAACGTCCGACTTTTTTGAAGGGTGGATCAATCCCGAAATTGCGAAACAAGGTATTCAGCATGATACGCTTTCCGCACGGGTAAATCCGCGCGCTTATCTGAAGGCGCTGGAAGTCTATGTGAGGCAAAGAGCGGAAGTTTTGGAAGGTGCAGAAGTCGCCTCCCGTATCCTTCGACAAGGTCAGGATGAGGGGGATGTCATTCTTGCAAACGGGCAAACGATCACGGCATCAGGAATCATCGTTGCAAACGGCTGGGAAGCCTATCCGCTCTTGCAACCATTCATGAGCGAAATGAACGACAACAAGCCGATTGGCCGCGGAGTGAAGGGGCAGGCGGTGCTGGTTGGGTTTGAGCATGATGACGATTTGCCGATCGTCTATCACGATGGTTCTTATGTCGTGCCGCATGCTGACAACAAGGTGGCAATCGGGTCGACATCACTGAACGAATGGTCTGGTGAGCCGGAGGAATTTGATCCGGATGATATGACCTTTTATGAAAAGGCAATTGAGTTGGTGCCAGCGCTAAAAGATGCACCTATTATCGATCGTTGGGCCGGTGTTCGTCCACGTAATACAATCGATGGGCGCGGCACTTCACCCTGGTTCGGGCCGGTTCCGGGTCATGAAAGCCTGACTGCATTGATTGGTGGTTTCAAGATTACGCTTGGTGTGGCGCATTTGGATTTTCAATCTCAAACTTTCATCGAGTGAGTTCCGCCACCAATCCGTCGCACTCAGAACAGTTCCAGCAAGCAAAATCATTTGATAGTCTCTGCCAAATTCAAGTGGTTTTAGCGGAGATGGAAAGTGGCTGAATTTCCGAAAAAAGCAAAAGTTGTCATTGTTGGATTGGGCGGAATTGTTGGTACATCTGTCGCGCACCATCTGATAGAGCGTGGTTGGGACGACATCGTCGGTATTGATACCTCTTCGGTACCAACCGACGTTGGTTCGACATCACATGCTTCTGACTTCTGCTATGCAACGGCGCATGATTTTCTGACATGCTGGACGACTGCCTATTCAATCGATTTCTTCGAAAAGATCGGACACTACGCGAAGACCGGTGGCCTTGAGGTCTGCCGCAAGGATGATGACGAGCGCTGGCTTGAATTGCTGCGCAAGGTAGCATCCGGCAAGGCATTTGGCACGCGGGCCCACATGATTTCCGCCGCCGAGGCAAAGGAAAAATTTCCACTTCTGGAAGAAGACCAGATCCGTGGTGCGATGT
>JBCCYR010000090.1:0-8586 GCA_039189355.1 Pseudomonadota bacterium | reverse complement strand
GTTCCGGAAAGCAGTGAACCGGATGAGGCCATTGCTACCGCCCCGACCCCAAAACCCTTGATGATTTCCCTGCGGTTGAAAAATGCAGATTCAGGGGTGGCCAGGTTTTCCGGGAGATACCATGATGGTTTAATGAAATTTCTCTTGCCCGACATAAACAATATAATCCTTGCGCAATATAATTTTTGGCGCATGTTGGGCCAAAAACATTAAAAGGCAACAAAACTTGCCTCACATTACTGTTAGCTTTTGGAAAAGTCAGTCTTTGGTTATGCCAGCGGTCGAGCGCGCATTGATTTCACTCTCTGATGCGCAAAGCGTGCTGATTTCACCGCGCAAGCCGCTCGCAGGAATTGGCGTATCCAGACGGCCGCACTGCGTAACACTGGCAATGTTTCTCGGTATTCTGACCTGAGTGCTGGAGCCACGGTCACGGTCAATCAGTGTGGTTGATGTGCTTCCCATGGCATAACGAATGCCACCCCAACCCGCGGAATAATTGTCTTCACCTGCTTCAAACTCACCGAAAATGCTCCAGCCGTCAAAGCCCTGATCGGTCAGCAAATGCTCAAAAGAGATGTTACCGACATCGCCTCTTGAGGTAATCCGGTGGCCAATGGACCCGCGTGTATTGTCTGTGAAGTAATATGAAAGATCGACCTCGTCGATGAACTCTGTGAAAACGTGTTGCCCAAACTGGACACCAAGCAGTGCATCAAGCGACCAACGCCCGTTATAAATTGCCAGTTCCGCACCCACACGGCCCGCATGTTCTGGGTTTACGTAAGACCAGTCCCCGTAAATACCGATCAGGCCGGTTGACGGATCACGGTAAAACAAATGCAGTCCGGCAGCAGCCCCTGTGAAATCCTCGTCATAAACGCCCAGCGCAGTATCAACCTGGACGCCAAAATTTTCAAAGAAAGGAATTGGAGAGGCAACAGATGCAGTGAAAAGCGCTGTTGAAGCAGTATCGATCACATTACGCTCAAACGCGCCGCCCAGAACACTGAATTCAAAGTTAAGCGCATCTACCGATGTGGCCGGCTGCGGGTCCGAGACAACCTGTTGTGAAACAGGGGTAGGATCAAGCAAATCTGCTGCCTGAGCGTTCACACAGAAGCCCAGCAAGCTTGTCAGAGTCATCAATGTGGAAATTAAACGCTTCAATCTACTTTACCTGTTGCAAAACTTCAGAAGTTTGACCTGAGTCTTGCGCCCGCCGATATGACTAGAGAAATTTTGCTGAAATGCAAATGAAAACCTTGGGTTAGCTACACAATTACCCTCGATAAGGGTTAATGCCACTACTTTTCCTCAAGTAGTGGCATTTTTGCCATATATGAAGCTTGGATTACCTCAGCTCAGACTTGCACAGAATCGCTGAATTCTCGTGCACGCCTCAGTCAGTGCTTCAGTCGAAGTAGCATATGAAATCCGAAAGTTCGGACCCAGCCCGAATGCACTTCCATGAACGACTGCAACACCTTCTGCTTCCAGCAGCTCTGTCACAAAATCTTCATCTGTTTCAATGACTTTGCCCGTCCCGGTCTTCTTGCCAATCAGCTCTTCACAGGAAGGATAGACATAAAATGCCCCTTCCGGACTTGGACACTTAATGCCATTTGCCTGGTTCAACATGGACACAACCAGGTCCCTGCGTTCCTCGAAAACTTTCCGCCGTTCTGTAATGAAATCCTGGGGTCCGTTAAGTGCTTCCACTGCAGCCCATTGTGTAACGGAAGAAGTGCCTGAAGTGGACTGCCCCTGAACCAGATTCATGGCCTTGATTAACTGAATTGGGCCGCCACAATAGCCGAGCCGCCAACCGGTCATCGCATAGGCTTTCGAAACCCCATTCATGGTCAGTGTACGGTCATATAGACCCGGTTCAACCTGCACTGGTGTGACAAACTCAAAATCACCATAGCAAAGGTGCTCATACATATCATCGGTAAGCACCCAGACATGCGGATGCTTCATTAGGACATCAGTCAGCTCTTTCAGTTCGTCATGGTTGTAAGCTGCACCAGAAGGGTTTGAAGGTGAGTTGAAAATAAGCCATTTCGTCTTCGGTGTGATGGCAGCTTCAAGCTGCTCGCCGGTAATCTTGAAACCGTTTTCGAAAGTGGCATCAATAAACTTTGGCTCGCCGCCGTTAAGCAGCACCATGTCCGGATAACTCACCCAGTATGGCGCCGGGATAAGAACCTCATCACCGGGATTAAGGGTAGCTGCAAAAGCATTGTAAAGTACCTGCTTGCCGCCCGTTGCTGCGATGATTTGCTCGGGCGCATAATCAAGACCGTTCTCACGCTTGAATTTTGCAGCAATTGCTTTTCTGAGTTCAATAATTCCGGGCACTGCCGTGTATTTGGTTTCGCCTCGGTTAATTGCGTCAATCGCAGCCTGTTTGATGTTGTCCGGCGTATCGAAATCCGGCTCCCCTGCACCCAGACCGATCACATCTCGGCCAGCCTCCTTAAGCTCTCTGGCTTTCTGGGATACTGCTATGGTCGCAGAAGGTTTCACACGCGAGAGGTTGTCGGCAACAATGCCCATGATTTTGCTCCGGAAATGATTGGGTTATGGATTTGTCACACAATAATGGGACGTTTACGATCTTTAGTCCTGTGCTTCACTCAAATCAAGTGCCGGGCGTTTTTGAGGAACCGGAATCGGTGATTTGTAAACACCACCGTTTGTATGTTTAATTCCAAACGGATTTGGTCCGACACCACCACCAAGTTTGATGGCAACATCTTTCCGCAAATCCTTGCGTGGTTTCAGCAATTGTTTGGCCCGCTGTTTCAAACTGGGGCCTTTTCGCACTGCAGGCGTCTGATTTGCAACAGAGGTACCAGAATCTGCCTTTGCCGATCCGGAGGAAGTTTCAACTGAAACAAATTTATGAAAAGGACGTTTGACCGGGATCGGGAGATTTCTCAGCGGATTTTTTTCAGCTTCGGCACGATCAAGCAGGACCTGTGTATCAATGCCGTCGAAGTCTTGTGATGATGGCGCTTCGCTGGGCCGGACATCAGGCACTATCCGTTCCGGATATTTCCCCGGACAGACACGACGCGTGATATCCTCCGGAACTTCTGAAACATCAGCAGGTTTGAGTATGGTCGATAGCGTGGGCCTGAAAGCATCCCTGTCTTTGGTGAAGGCCGTTTTGAGCAGTTCTGCCGCCTCAACATTGCGGCTCAATCCGGATTTATGCCCCAGCACGACTGCAACCAGTTCTCTGCCATCGCGTTCGGTTTTTACCGCAACATTGTAGCCGGAAGCGCAGACATACCCCGTTTTCATGCCGTTTGTGCCCTCAAACAACCGCAGCAAGGCATTGTGATTGCGCAGACGCCTGCCCACCACACGCAAGGCGGGAATATCGAAAAACCCGGCATGCTGGGGAAACTCTCTTGCAAGGGCAGTTGCAAGAATGGCCATGTCCCGCGCGGTAGTGAACTGGCCCGGATCATGTAGACCGTGCGGATTGGTAAAACGGCTGTCGATCATCCCGAGACGCTTGGCATGGGCATTCATGAACCTGACGAACTGCTCCTCTGTTCCTCCAACCGCCTGGCCAAGGGCAACAGAAACATCATTCGCGGATTTCACCATGATAATCTTGAGGGCGCTCTCAATCGTCATAATTGTGCCGACCGGCAATCCCATCTTGGATGGAGGTTCGGCAATTGCTTCCTCGGTAATCCTCACAGGCGAGTTCATTGCCAGATGTTGCAGTTCCAGTGCACGAAACACTGTGTATGCCGTCATGAGCTTGGTGAGTGAAGCCGGCGCCCAGCGCACAAACTCCTTGTTGCGGGAATATACCTTGCCCGTTGGAACATCGATAACGATGTGGGGAGAAGACGCAAGCGGTTGCAATCCGGCACCGGCAGCACCGCTTGTCAAAAGAAGCGAAAGCATCCCCAGAATGGCAGACAGCAACGAATTATAACCGGACCTTGTCAAAACCTGATATCACCAAAGCTTGTAGATTGCGCTTCAAATTCCAATGGACAACATAACGCCACATGACGCATAAAAGAAACTGTCACTGACATGTTTGTGTGCAATTGTGTGTTCTCCAGGCTGGTTACCTTAAGGAACATTGCCGTAAAATGGCCACAGGAAAAACACCTATTCGTCTTTAATCTTCCCAAACTAAGCCAGAAACTTCCGTAATCTGACGGTCACTACTGTTTGGTGGGGCGAAACATGCGGCGAGATATCAGCACCAACACGTTTGTGAATCCGGACGGCCCGACACTTCGCGGTGCTATTGCCCGCAGACGTGCATTGATCTGGATAAACGGCGTTCTGCTGGTGGCATTTTTGGGAACAATCACAGCTGCCTTAAACGTTTCGTTTTCAACTTACAGCCCACAAATTACTGTATCGACTGTAGAACTTCTCAGCCTGCAGTCATTATCGGATTTTACGGATAACCCGGCCTTGCCGGGTTGGAAGTAACGGGGACATGAGAAATGTCTGAGGTTGATCATGTCCCCGTTACAACCCGCCCCCAAGCTTACATAACCCAGACCAACCGGCGTTAAAAAGACTTGATTTGTACACGGATAAAACAAATTCTCGTTACATGACGAGATTTGCATCCGCAGTTTTGGTTTTTCTTGCATCGTTTCTGGGATTTACTCCGGGCAGTCAAAACGCCCGGGCCTTTGATGCAGGCCATCACTTTGATCTCACCCGGGTGACGCTCAAGCAGCAGGGACTTGGGCCGGATGCCATCAATTCCATCATTATGGCAAACTGGCTTACGGACTATTATTCAACAGCCCCAGTCGTCAAAAACCTGTTTTTGAAACCTGCCCTTAACCGGCTTCACTTTGACAATCTCACCAACAGGCAGGAAGTCGAAAACTATCATGGCTGGCTAATGCACAACACAAAAATGCTGGTTCAGGAGGCTGCCCGCGAAAATGACCGCATAAAACTTCTGACCGTGATGGGAATGGCACATCATGTCATTCAGGATTTCTATTCACATTCCAACTGGGTAGAGCTCTATCCCCGCCAGAATGATGGCACTTTTGATATTTCCCTTTTTCCAACAAGAAACTTTCAACCAGCAAGACCTCTTAGAACAGGCAGTTGGCCCGAAGGAGGACAATTCGGTCATGGTGGTTATACCAGCGGCTTGAACAAGGATTCACATGTCAGGCCTGAATGGGAAAATGCATTCGTTATGGCGCATGCGGCTACGCTTCGACTAACCGAGCAGATCCGAAACTGGGTGGAGGAGATACGGCCCGGCTTCTGGCAACACGCTTCAACGCTCAACATCACCCCGAAAAATCGCAACGAGCTCCTGAGAGACCTGAAGTCTGCACACGACATTTCAATGTGGGTAAAAGCAAGGGTACTTGGCCTGCCTGCTGCCGATGGACACTGGAAAGGAAATCTCAGTGGAGACAGCGGCAAGTTTGCCACCGCAAACAACGCATTCCTTGCATGGAAAAATTCCTTCATAACGCGATATTTCAGGGATACTGACGTGGCTGCGCGTATGGCCCTCAATCTGGAAAAGCCGGAACCGCCGGAAGTCCGGCAATCAAGACTGTCAAATAACCTCGAAAGCAAGGCAGTCGTCGTCAAAATCCATTCCTTTGAAATAATCGCTGGCGGGAACAAACCGGTAAATACGGGAGCAAGAATCACAATCAACGGGGAACCGTATCTTGGAAGGGTTTTCACCGGACAAGCAAGTTATGCGAAATCTGCTATCCCGGCATGGCACGAAATCCATGTCGGTGCTGAGAACGATGAAGATGAAACTGTAAAAATAGAAGTTGCCCTCTTTGCTTATGATAGTGATAGCTCAAGGGCTACCTCCCAGCTTGATATCAATGAAGACCCTGCCAGTCTTGGTCTCTTGCTGGAATCACCTTTGAATACGGGTGTGTTAACGACTGCAGGCAATGGAAGCCTCGCTGCGACAATCACTTATTCGGTGGAAATCCACGAAATAGACTGAAACAGCAAATTCGCTATGCCGCCTCTCGGATGGCGTCGATTGTCTCTTTTGCAAGATCAGGTTCAGCAAGGTCAGCAACAACAACACTACCTTCCGTCACCAGATCAATAATGAGTGTCCCGCCCCCGAACAAACGGCCGAAAAGTCCACGCCTGACCTTGACCTGCTTTATGACAGAAAGCGGCACATCAACAGGCAATTCCTTGGGCCAGCCGGGATGACAAAATGCATGCCCTTCACTCACTTGCAGACGGATGGTCTGGTAGCGCAGAAATGCATGGGCAGCCAGCAATGGCACACCAACTGCCATCACGGCGATAAAAAGACGGGCCAGACCTGAATCCGCTTTACCCAGCATTGCAAGAAAGCCCCATGCAGCAGAGTACAAAATTCCGATCGCAATTGTCGGTGCAAAAATGTGCCAATGGGCTACAAAAAGCGGCACGCCCGAGTCTTGCGCCTCCGCCCTCTCCAGAATGTGAACATCCTCTGGCTTTAAAGCCATTTGGGAGTTTGTTTCGTCCATTTCCTGCACTATTTCTTGGTTAGCAGTTTTGTTTTCACGAGTTTACGCCGAGAATCAAAGAATGTTCAAGTTTGTCGCCCGTCCACTGTTGTTGATCATTCCGGTAATGATTGGCTTCACCACATCCTCTCAAAGCCAGCAAAGTGTCCAGACCCACGACACCCAGAAAGCTTCCGTCAAGGTGGAAAAAGTTGCTTCCGGAATTGATACGCCCTGGGCGATGGCAATGTTGCCGGACGGCAAGCTGCTGGTAACGGAACGCGATGGCAAAATGCTTTTGGTAGACCCGGCAAATGCAGGGCGGAAAACTGAAGTTTCAGGATTGCCAAGAGTGAAGGCAGCCGGACAGGGAGGACTGCTCGACGTTGTTCTTGATCCGGATTTTGCTGCAAACCGGACGCTGTACCTTACTTACTCTGACCCGGATTCCCGGGGAAATGCTGGAACGGCCATTGCCAGCGCCAGGTTCGAAGAGAGCGCGAAACCATCACTCAAGGACGTCAAGGTTCTGTTTTCCATGGAAAACAAGAACAGGTCAGGTTTTCATTTCGGTTCGCGCATCGTGCCGGACGGAAAGGGCAACCTGTTCTTTACCATTGGTGACCGGGGTACGGAGGAACGCGCCCAAGACCCGTTTGATGCAGCAGGTTCTGTTCTTCGAATTCGAACAGACGGGTCCATACCCGAAGACAACCCGTACGCTGATGGCAAAGACGCCTTGCCGCAAATCTGGTCAATTGGCCACCGCAATCCGCAAGGGGCAACGCTGAACGACGCTACCGGCGAACTCTGGACGCTGGCGCACGGGGCACGAGGCGGTGACGAAATCAACATTCCGCAAGCCGGCAGAAATTACGGCTGGCCCGTCATTTCGTACGGAACGCATTATTCCGGTGGCAAGATCGGCATCGGAAATTCAGGGCCTGGCATGGAGCAACCGATTTACTTTTGGGATCCTTCAATCGCGCCTTCCGGTTTTGATTTTTACCAGGGCGATCTGATACCCCAATGGAAAGGCGACCTGTTTGCTGGCGCACTCAAGTTTGAAACCTTGGTACGCCTTGAAGTGCAGGGCAACAGGATTGTGCACGAAGAACGCCTGTTTGAAGAAGATTACGGCCGCATTCGCGATGTGCGGTTCTTTCCCGATGGTGCACTCTGGTTCCTGACAGATGACAGTGATGGCGCAATTTACAGGGTTACGTCTGCCGAGTAAGGCTTACTTCGGCGGCCAGACCTTTGGCCAGTCATCACAATTGCCATCGCAATTGTCTTTTGCATATTCCTCAACAAGCTGGAAATTGGAGTAGTATCCGCCCTCCCAATACCAGACGGTCCGGGTGCCGCAATCACCAAGTCCCCTGCCCTTGTAGAAGGCACTCAGCGTCGAATTCCGATCATCCCAATCGGTATTGTAGGCATAGTCGATCACTGTCGGTCCACGCTGCCCCATGACCGGCAAGGCAACAATTCTTACCTTTTTGGTTTCTCCGTCGAAAGCAAGAACGGTCTGCGGAAGATTGTATGCTCCGGGAAGACCGCAGGGCATGACAAACAACTGACTGTTATATTCGAGCGCGATGGAAATCGCACCAAACCTTTCAATGATGTCATCGTTTTCGTCGCGGCCATCGCCACAGCCATCGGTGGCATTTTTCCAGTAATCCAGAACAGCCGGCGGGAGGTCGGCAGAGGACTTGATGGCAGTCACTCGTGTTTCGACATCCTTTGGTTCCTTGTCACCTTTCGCCTGCAATGCATCACGGCGATCCAACCGGTCCTGCGCCTCGTCAATGAACAGCGCACTGGCCGTAACCCCTGACAGTGAAATCGGAACCTGCCTTGTGCCCTCATTGGTATCCAGTTCCAGAACCATCGACTTGCTGACCATCATTGCAATGAGGATTTCCTTGTTCCGATTCTGCCCCGGGAACGTCCAGCTTCCGCTTTCGTTACTGGCTATATCGGTTTCAATGAGTATGCGGTCACTCTCATCACCATTGAAGATGGCAAGGATCCTGCTCCCCTTGCGCAGCTGCAGGGATGTTGAAAG
>JBCCYR010000089.1:0-8588 GCA_039189355.1 Pseudomonadota bacterium | reverse complement strand
CACCGCCGTTATCATCCAGTTGGACGAGTGGTACGGTATATACGGATTGAAAATCCGGGGTTTGTTGGGCCTGAGAAGGTGCTGCAAATGCAAGACCTGATGCCAGGGCTCCTGCAGCAATAAGGGTAAGAGTTTTCATTTTGTGAGTCCTTTCTGTTGTATGGAACTCACATAACCCCTTGGTCAGGAATTTCCCGCTTTCTCCAATTCATGTGAAATTGCGTGAGAATCGCGCTCAAAAAATCGCCTAAAGTTGAGCAGAAGCGGCTTCACAGTGTGTACTTCGACACAGAATCGGCAGATTTACGGGATTCAACCTATATCCCGGATGACAAGCAGCCACAGCGGAATGCTGAAAACCGCAATGAGATTACCGATCACCAATACAGATGCGGAAAGGTTGAGCGCCCGGTTATACAGCGACGCAAATATATATACATTCATGCCCGGCGGCATGGCAGCCAGCACAACAGCGGCCTGAACAAAAAGCGGGTCAAGACCGAACACATAATGCGACAATGCAAGCGCAATCGCCGGATGTACACCGAGCGCCAGGACGCAGACCATCAAAGTCTCGGTAAATTCCGAACTGATCGAATACCGGTTCAACGCGATGCCGATACCAACCAGCGAGACGGGTATTGCTGTCAGGCGGATCATGTCCAGTGCCCTTTCAACCGGCTCAAACAGATTTACACCAATCAGGTTACAGATCAGGCCTGCCACAATTCCCAACATCAATGGGTTGGCAATAACTGATGAAAACGCAGCCTTGAGCGTATCGAACACTCCGCGACCGTCCTGCCGGGCAAACTCCATAGTCGTCATCCCGACTGTGTAAAGGATAGAAGCATGCAAGGCGATAATCCCGAAAACCGGTGCAAGAATGGTTTCGCCGAATACAAGCTGGGCAATCGGAAAGCCGATCAGCAGCGTATTTGAGAAAACCGCGCAAAACCCTACAGCAACAGATTCTCCCGGGCGCCGGCCCCAGAACATGCGCGAAAGGACTATCCCCGCATAAAAACAGAAAAACGCTCCGGCATAAAAGCTGATCAGCATTTCAAGATGAAAGGCTTTCGAAAAGTCCAGCGTATACATCGCCATGAAAAGCAGGACCGGTACACCGACTTTCAGTGCATACGCATTCAGGCCGTCCGCAACATTGTCAGGCAAATACCCTGACCTGCCAATGACATAACCGGCACCAAGGATCAGAAAAACCGGAAGGATTGTAATGAAAACAGAAAGCAATGGGGTAATTCCAGATTACCCCGGGTGTTTAGCACGGATTTTGATTCAGCAAAGCATATAGTGCCGATAACCGGGCATGATCATTCCCAAAAAGCGCAATTGAAGATTGTGATCTGCTGCGGCGATATAATCATGCTGTAGGTTTTGACCTTGAAGCTGCAACGCACTAGAACAAGCATATGAATTTCCGGTGCTCTGCCGGGAAAATCTGGAGAATTTTCCATGTCCAATGCGGAATTGCACGACAAACGTCCACTTTCCCCGCACCTTCAAATCTACAAGCCGATTCCAACCATGGTCATGTCTATCATGCATCGTATTACAGGGGTTGGGCTTTATGCAGGTACCTTGCTTGTTGCATTGTGGCTGTTTGCAGCTGCAACATCAGAGACTTATTTTGAATGGATAAACGGGTTTTTCGGCTCCATTTTCGGGCTCCTCATCCTGTTTGGATACACATGGGCACTCATGCATCACCTTGCAGGCGGTTTGAGGCACTTTCTCTGGGACACCGGACGCGGGTTTGACAAGGAATTTTCAGTAAAACTTGCCTGGGCAACCCTGGCCTTTTCCATTTCAACCACGATCCTGCTCTGGATCATCGGCTACGCAGTGAGGTAACAATTATGGCTGACATGCGCACCCCTCTTGGCAAAGTCCGCGGCCTTGGTTCGGCAAAAGAAGGTACAGACCATTTCTGGAAACAACGCCTGACGGCAGTGGCAAACGTCCCGCTGGTCCTCTTCTTCATCTGGATCATCATTTCGCTCAATGGCGCTTCGCATTCGGAAGTTGCAGCAACACTTGCCAACCCGGTTGTTGCGCTCGTCATGCTGGCGGTGATTTTTTCCGTCTGCCTGCACATGAAACTGGGTATGCAGGTCGTTATTGAGGACTATATCCATTCTGAAGGGACCAAGGTTGCCCTGATCATACTGAACATTTTCTTTTGTGTCGGCATTGGCCTCGTTAGCGCCTTTGCGGTCCTGAAACTCGGCTTTGGAGGCTAATAATGGCATCTGCCAACGGTAAGGCAAACGGAAAAGCAAACGGCCATACTTCAAACGGTAAGGCTTATGAATTTGTCGATCACTATCACGATGTCGTGGTCGTAGGAGCAGGCGGATCGGGCCTTCGGGCAACGCTTGGCATGGCTGAGCAGGGACTTTCAACAGCATGCGTAACCAAGGTTTTCCCAACCCGTTCCCATACGGTTGCCGCACAAGGCGGCATTGCAGCTTCGCTCGGCAACATGGGCCCGGACAACTGGCAGTGGCATCTTTATGACACTGTGAAGGGTTCCGACTGGCTCGGCGACGTGGACGCAATGGAATATCTCGTCAAGGAAGCGCCGGAAGCAGTCTACGAACTCGAACATTACGGCGTACCATTTTCCCGTACTGAAGAAGGCAAGATTTATCAGCGTCCTTTCGGCGGTCACACAACGGAATTTGGTGAAGGACCACCGGTTCAGCGCACCTGCGCAGCAGCGGACAGGACCGGTCACGCGATCCTTCATACCCTCTATGGCCAGTCACTGCGCCACAATGCGGAATTTTACATTGAATATTTCGCGGTAGACCTGATCATGACCGATGACGGCGTTTGTACCGGTGTCATCGCCTGGAACCTTGATGATGGTTCAGTGCACCGTTTCAACGCAAAAATGGTTGTCCTTGCAACCGGCGGATACGGCCGTGCCTATTTCTCTGCCACTTCCGCTCACACCTGTACCGGTGACGGCAACGGCATGATCGCCCGTGCCGGCCTGCCACTGCAGGACATGGAATTTGTTCAGTTTCACCCGACCGGAATTTACGGAGCAGGCTGCCTGATCACCGAAGGTGCGCGTGGTGAAGGCGGTTACCTCACCAATTCCGAAGGTGAGCGTTTCATGGAACGCTATGCGCCGACCTATAAAGACCTTGCTTCGCGCGACGTGGTTTCCCGCTGCATGACCATGGAAATCCGGGAAGGCCGCGGTGTCGGCAAGGATGGAGACCACATTCACCTGCACCTCAACCACCTGCCACCGGAAACGCTTGCCCAGCGCTTGCCCGGCATTTCGGAATCCGCACGGATTTTCGCCGGTGTTGATGTGAACCGGGAACCGATCCCGGTATTGCCGACCGTTCACTACAACATGGGCGGCATTCCAACCAATTACTGGGGTGAAGTCCTCAACCCGACCGCGAAGGATCCCGACCGCGTAACACCCGGCCTGATGGCTGTCGGTGAGGCGGCCTGTGCTTCCGTACACGGTGCGAACCGTCTTGGCTCCAACTCGCTGATTGACCTGGTTGTCTTTGGCCGGGCTGCAGCCATCCGCGCCGGCAAGGTCGTTGACAAGGACGGGCCAATCCCGATGCCAAACGCCAGATCGACCGAGAGGATCATGGACCGTTTTGACAGGCTGCGCCATGCGGACGGCGATACCCCGACAGCGGAACTCAGGCTTTCCATGCAAAAAACCATGCAGGAGGATGCAGCCGTCTTCCGCACCGACGAAACCCTGCAACAGGGCTGCAAGCGGATGAGCGATGTTTATTCCGGTTTCGACAGCGTCAAGGTTTCCGACCGCTCGATGATCTGGAACTCTGACCTCGTGGAAACGCTGGAACTCGACAACCTTATGCTTTCCGCATTGCCGACTGTTTATGGCGCGGAAGCCCGCAAGGAAAGCCGCGGCGCCCATGCCCACGAAGACTATCCGGACCGCGATGACAAGAAATGGCGGGTCCACACGCTTTCCAGCATCGATGAAAAGGGCAAGGTGAAGCTCACCTACCGCCCGGTCCACACCAAACCGCTGCTTGGCCACAACAAGGGCGGCATCGATCCGAAGAAAATTGCACCAAAGGCACGGGTATACTAAGATGGTTGAACTTGCACTCCCGAAAAACTCGACAATCAACGAAGGCAAGACCTGGCCGAAGCCGGACGGTGCCACAAACCTGCGCGAATACCGCATCTACCGCTGGAACCCGGACGATGGCGAGAACCCGCGCATCGACACCTATTTTGTCGACATGGATGATTGCGGGCCGATGGTGCTCGACGGTCTTCTCTGGATCAAGAACAATACCGACCCGACACTGACGCTTCGCCGCTCCTGCCGTGAAGGCATTTGCGGGTCATGCGCGATGAACATTGACGGCACGAACACGCTTGCCTGCACCAAGGGCATGGACGAAGTGACAGGTGCGGTGAAAGTCTACCCGCTGCCGCACATGAAAGTCGTGAAAGACCTCGTGCCGGACATGAACAATTTCTATGCCCAGCACCGCTCCATTCAGCCATGGCTGCAGACGGTTTCAAACCAGCCGCGCGACGAGTGGCGCCAGTCCGAACAGGACCGCGAAAAACTCGACGGCCTTTACGAATGCATTCTCTGCGCCTGCTGCTCGACCTCTTGCCCTTCCTACTGGTGGAATGGCGACCGCTATCTTGGCCCCGCCGTCCTGTTGCAGGCGTATCGCTGGCTGATTGACAGCCGCGACGAGGCAACCGGTGAGCGGCTCGATGATCTGGAAGACCCGTTCCGTCTTTATCGCTGCCACACGATCATGAATTGCGCGCAGGCCTGCCCGAAAGGGTTGAACCCTGCCAAGGCGATCGCGGAAATCAAGAAGATGATGGTCGAGCGGCGCGTCTAAAAGCGCGTTCTCGTCATCAACTTCAACACTTTATGTTACAGCAATGACCGGTAAGCTGGCCCTGAAGGTTGAACAGGGCGGCTTCGGTGGCGTCCAGAGCATGGGGGCCGACACCAAAACGGTCCAGATTGGCAATTGCCAGATCAATGGCCTCATTATGTCCCAGAAAAAACCCGGCTGCATTCGCATGCGCCTTGGCCGCGTTCAACTTCTCCCTGATCAGCGGTGCGGAATATTTGTTCTGAATAAAAACCTGAGCCCAGGCGAGATTTACACCAGTATTGTAAATGTGATCGATACAGGCCTTTCTAACCGTCATTTCAGCCTCCACAATGTTTGAATACACTCATGATGGTATCACATCCCGAGGTCTGAATTAAACGAACTTGGAAAAACGCCTTTCCCTTGTCAAAGTCACGCGCTACATCTCTCATATCGTTGATTTGAAGAGGAGAGCCTTCATGCGTATTACCCTTTCTGCACTGACACTCATCATCACAGGATTTTTCTTCATGACCACTGCAAGCGCACAGGAAGGCTGGATCATCAAAAACAGCAAGCATTCGGTTCAGGAAACTGCAGACAAGCTGGTCGCGATCATCGACCGGGCACCGCCTACCCTCTTTGCCCGGGTGGACCATGCAGCGGGCGCGGCTGATGCAGGGCTCGAACTGCCGGAATCAACCATGGTGATGTTTGGTGCTCCGGCCATCGGCACCCCGATCATGCAACAGAACATGAAGGCCGGACTGGACCTGCCGATCCGCGTTCTGATTTGGGACGACAACGGCCAGACGAAAATCGGCTACCTCGACCCGCAGGCCCTGAAAGCCCGCTACGAAATCGCCGGTGCAGAAAAAGCCTTTGAAGGCATGGCTGGCGCATTAAAGAAATTCACGGACGGCGCTGCCGGGGAGTGAATTAGGTTTTTCAAAATTTGGTTAGCGGACATTGCAGTCACTCGCCACATATACTTCCATGAACGTTTTGACATTTGTCAATGGAAACGGAAGCGTTAGTCAAAGCATAAGACAGCGTTCATGCTCAGTGATATGTTCTCTAGGATATGGTAGGTGCCCGCAAGCTCCGGTTGGTTCAAAACCTAGACGAGCATAAAGCCTAATCGCCGAATGATTTGTATCCGCAACATCTAGAGCCAAGCTAACAAAACCTAATTTTCTAGCCCAATCCACGACAAATCCAACGAGCTTATCACTCATGCCATTCCCACGTGCAGCTTCAGCCACCCACATACCAAAAAGCCCTGCACATCCTTCACGTCCATGCCAAGCTGCGCCCGTAACTACCCCAACATCCTTCCTCGGATAATACTCCGATGATAGTAACCGAGGGACTAGACAACTTGGCTCTCCATTGTTCGGGTGAAAACATTACTTCCTCGTCATAGCTTCCTGCGAATGCATCAGGGGCGTCTTCAAGGGCTCGAAGCCGAATGTTTCGGTATCGCCTCCAATCATTCTCAGTCAATTGATCGAAACTAAAATTTACCATTCTGAATGAGCTAACAGATGGTTAGCCTTGGTTACAACACACGAGACTGCTCACCGCTAACAAACAGCCAATCATATGCACCTCAACATATTGTTGATAAGAGCTCTGAGCAGTCATTGATAAAAAATTCCATCCTCACCCTTTTTTCCTCCCCCATACTCTTTTACGCCTGCAAAGATGCATGACCATCGAACGGCGTCACCGCTGGAAGCTCAAGCAGGCAGCGACAGACGCAAAAACATCCCTTGCTGCGTCATACTCGGGCTTGACCCGAGTATCCAAGCGCAGTCCGAAGGAAATACTCTCCACAAATACAATCGGCCAGTTTTCGGTAGGCTTGCGCGTGGATCGTCGGATCAAGTCCGACGATGACGAAAAAAGGAAAGCCTTTGAAGGCATGGCCGGTGCCCTGAAAAAGTTCACGGACGGCGCTGCAGCGGAGTAATTTCCACTAATCCGAAAGCATCACATTCCTGAAAGTCAGCGACAGTCTTCGTGATCTTGATACTCGAATCCCGTCTATAAGGTCGGATTTGCGGGCCGGAATGGAATGTGTCCAGTCATACCGCGCTTCACCGCACAGAACGAGCAACGAGTTTGCTTCAAGAATGACGCTTTTCTTGTTGCCGCTCTTCTGATGCGAAAAAACCATCTCACAGGACGACCCCAAACTCAGCGAAGCAATCGTATTGGCAAAACAGGGCACGCAATCAACGTGAGCAGCAATACCCTGACCCGGTTCATATTCATTGACGATCATCTGATCAGGCAGCTGAGCAAAAATACCTTCTGAAACCAGTCTCCGGTTTATGCCACTTATCCATTCCGGAATTGGGCCAAGATAATCCGCGTCCATAACTGACCGGGAACGATAGTCATAACGGTATCCATAATGCTGAACCCGCCGTTTCAGATCATGCCGCCAGTCAGAACCGTCAATCATGTTGGTGAACATGCCGGCTTCAGCTGAATTTATGAAGTTCGGGATGTAAAGCGCGTCTTGTGGGAGATGGGGCATGATTCAAGGAAAGTAAAGTTGTGCGAAACCATACTACAAAACTAATGACTAAGTGACGCTATAATCAGTCGACCCAACCTCGACCAATATGTGAAAAGTTTCGTTCGCAAAGGCGCTGTCCTTCTCAAATCCGTTGTTATGCCTCTAAGTGTCACCATTGCAACAGCTGGAGCAATCTGAACATTCGGCAACGGCAACAACCTTGCCATCGGCTTCGACAGGGCGGGGCAAAAGCGGCTTCTGGACTCGTTTGTTAAAGGGAGTTGAGAAAACGATCTAAATGGTAGCTTTGCGGGACAAAGTGAGCTTTCGCTGCGCATGCTCGAAGGACCACTCAAGTTCGTCAAAGTTTTACGGCTTCACTTGTTGGCGTTAGATGTCGCGTGTTGTTGAAGATATGCTGCCAATCCACTCTCAATCGATTTTTTGCCGTCCAAGAGTTGAGCAGCCCAGGCTTCAACTTCGAATTGGACAATGTTCATCTCCTAGATGCAGCCAACTACTTCTCTGACTCCATCTACGAATTTTGTTGGTGCGTCCCAGCTTGCCCTCATCTGGTCAAGATGTGCCAAAACGCTGCCCCACTGCCAATAGAAAACTGGCGAGACCACAGCGACTTCGGCAAAGTGAACGATTTGAAACGCAACGCCTTGGTTGCCTGTTTCATCGTTTAATGATCCGGCCTCTGGAAGCCGCTTAAAAGCTTCCTTGGTAGCAGCATTGACGATAGTTTCATCGAACGATTTTTCATCGGAAAGAATAGCATATCTCTTTAAATGCCACCCGTTGCCTTCAACACTCGGAAGGTTAAGAACCGGACGCGGTCGATATGCCTGTAACTTATTCAAATCAATCTCCTGAAAGCTGTCGTCTAACCTAACTGAGTTGCATCGAAACGCTAGGCAAAAAACTAGCATTCAGCTTGTAAGCCGACATTCGCGCGTCGCGTAGTATCGGTCAGTATGGACTCCAAGCAGTCATTCCCAAAAATCTATCCCCTCCCTTTTTACCTCCCCCATACTTCTTTCCACCTGCAAAGATGCATGACCATCGAACGGCGCCACCGTTGGATGCCT
This sequence comes from Pseudomonadota bacterium, assembly GCA_039189355.1. GTDB lineage: Bacteria > Pseudomonadota > Alphaproteobacteria > Rhizobiales > Rhizobiaceae > JAALLB01. The sequence continues at coordinate 72 of JBCCYR010000089.1, read as the reverse complement.
TTGCAGGCAGCGGAGCGGCGGTGGCCATATCCGGGTCCGGCGCAGGCTGTTTGAAGCGTCTTGATTGCGGTT
>JBCCYR010000088.1:0-8604 GCA_039189355.1 Pseudomonadota bacterium | reverse complement strand
TCTTCACAGTGATTGTTTACGGATTTTACAAAAACGGTCTTGGCTTCTTCAAACTGTTCGTTCCAAGTGGCGTTCCGGTTTTTGTTTTGCCACTCGTGGTGCTGATTGAAGTCATTTCCTTCTTCTCACGCCCAATCAGTCACTCGGTACGTCTCTTCGCAAACATGCTGGCCGGCCACATTACACTGAAAGTGTTCGCCGGCTTTATCGTTTCAATGGGAAGCGTTGGCGCAATCGGCGTTGCTGGTGCCATTCTTCCGTTCCTCATGACAATCGGATTGACCGCACTCGAGTTTCTTGTCTCATTCCTGCAGGCCTATGTGTTCACACTTCTGACCTGCATGTACCTGAATGATGCTCTCCATGCCGGGGATCATTAAAGATAAACTGAATTAGAAATCGCATTTCCATAAAGGAGACTTCAAAATGGAAGCAGAAGCAGCAAAACTACTCGGCGCAGGCCTTGCAGCAATCGGTATCGGTGCAGCAGCTATGGGCGTTGGCAACATTTTCGGCCAGTTCCTTTCAGGTGCCCTTCGTAACCCTTCAGCAGCTGATGGCCAGTTCGGCCGCCTGATTTTCGGCTTTGCGGTGACTGAAGCGCTTGGAATTTTCGCATTCCTCGTTGCACTTCTTCTCCTCTTCGTCGTTTAATCATTTGGAAGTTTCCTGAGTGGTGGGCATTCTTGCCTGCCCATGGGAATTCCGGAGACACATAATGTTTGTTACCCAAGCTTTGGCAGCCTCCAAAGACGCAGCAGCAGATGGTGCATTTCCGCCCTTTGATCCGACTTATTTCGGATCACAACTGCTTTGGTTGCTGATAACGTTCGGCGCATTTTACATGATCATGAGCCGGGTGGTTGTTCCGCGGCTTGCAGCCATACTGGAAGTGCGTCGTGACCGCATATCCCGCGATCTGGACGAGACCCAAAGGTTGAAAGCAGAGGCTGATGCCGCACACGCCGCTTACGAGCACGAGCTTGCCGAGGCAAAGCGAAATGCTCACGAGATTGCTGTGGAGGCAACCGACAAGGCAAAGAAAGAAGCTGCACAAGCCCGTGAAAAGGTTGAGGCAGAACTGGCCGAGAAAATGGCTGAAGCCGAAGCACATATCGCAGGCATCAAGGAAAAGGCGCTTGGCGAGGTTGGCACTATTGCATCGGACACAACCAGTGAAATTGTGAAATTGCTGATCGGCGGCAAGCTCACAAAAGCTGAAATAACAAAAGCCGTAACGGCAGCAGGAAAGTAGGAGAGGGACATGGACGCTACAGCTTGGACTATGATCGCCCTTGTCGTTTTTCTGGCAGGTGTCGCTTACCTCAAGGTTCCTGGCATGGTTACCAAGGGACTGGATGACCGCTCCAGCAAAATCCGTGATGAGCTGGATGAAGCCCGCAAACTGCGTGAAGAAGCTCAGGCATTGCTGGCAGAGTACCAGGGTAAACGCAAGGAAGCCGAAAAAGAGGCCGAGGAAATTGTTGCTGCTGCAAAACGCGAGGCAACCGCACTTGCAGAAGATGCAGCCCGCAAGACTTCCGAGTTTGTTGAACGCCGCACGGCATTGGCAGAACAGAAGATTGAACAAGCTGAGGCTACAGCACTTGCCGAAGTGCGCGCAACAGCAGTTGATGTGGCCGTTACTGCCGCTGAACAGATCATCGCCGGCAAGGTTACAGGTGCTACGGCCAGCAGCTTGATCAAGAGCAGCATTGCTGAAGTGAAGTCCAAGCTGAACTGATTTTCTGGCTTTATGGAATTTCGAAAGGCGCCTCAGGCGCCTTTTTTGTTTTGTAACGCCATGGTTTTCATCGGGGAAAAGGTCATCCGGTGCAACGGGCAGGGGCCGTGTTTTTCAATCGCATCACGGTGCAGTTTTGAGCCATATCCCTTGTGTTTTTCAAAGCCGTATTGGGGCCAGGTTTGCGCAGCCTGCATCATCATTTTGTCCCGTATAACCTTGGCAACGATTGATGCGGCAGAAATGGACAGCGAGCGCGCATCCCCCTTCACATAAGCCCTGCCGGTATTTGTCAGGCCGGTCGGGACGTCCCTGCCATCAATGAGCGCAACATTTGCTGTAACCGGTAATTTGGTAATGGCAAAGGTCATCGCAGTCAGTGCAGCTTCCCGGATATTGATGGTATCAATTAATGCTGCAGGCAGGCTTGCCCAGCTTGTATGTGAAGTCATGATGATCTCATCAAACAGCAGTTCCCGGGATCTTTCAGTCAGCTTTTTGGAATCGTTCAGTCCGGTTGGGATATTGTCCGGATCAAGAATGACAGCCGCAGCAACGACCGGTCCGGCGAGAGGACCACGCCCTGCCTCGTCAACACCTGCAACGGCTTCTTCTCCATTGCGGTAGAAACGGTTTTCAATTTCAAAATCCGGACCCTGGTCAAGACCAGGAAAAGGAAGAGAATCAGTGGCAGACATGCGGGGACCATATCCGCTCACTGATTCTCGTTAAAGCCCGGGGAGGTGTTGGGTGCGGCGTCCATGTCCGGGCTTTTGGGGAACGGTTAAAACAGGTTCAACTGGTCACCTTGCAAAACAGGTGGTTCAAACAGGCTGCGGTTGAGGTTGCGCCTTGTTTCATTGAGGCCAAGTTTTTTGCATGCGATTTCAAAGCGTCTGCCGATCTGCCACGCGTAGGGGCCTTCACCGCGCATGCGTTTCTTGAATTCGGCGTCATAATCCTTTCCCTGCCGCATGGAACGCACAAGGTTCATGACGTGCCGGTACCGGTCCGGATAATGTTGCAGCAGCCAGTCCTGGAAAAGCGGGCTGACTTCACGTGGCAGCCGCAGGATCGTGAAGCCGGCTGCTTCCGCTCCTGCCGCGTGCGCGGAATCAAGAATACGCTCCATTTCATGGTCATTGAGTGCAGGGATTATGGGTGCCGTCATGACAGATACCGGAATGCCGGCCTGATGCAGGTCACGCAGTGCCTTCAATCGCAAGCCAGGAGTTGCGGCCCTTGGCTCCATTGTGCGGGCAAGCTTGCGATCCAGTGTCGTAATGGAGAGGGCAACTCTCACCAGACCCTTCTCTGCCATGCGGGAAAGAATGTCGATGTCCCGTGTCACCAGTGCAGACTTTGTAACAATCGCAACCGGGTGGTTCGTTTCTTCCAGAACTTCCAGAATTTCGCGGGTTATACGCCACTGTTTTTCGATCGGCTGGTAAGGGTCTGTATTGGTGCCCATCGCCATGGTGCGGGGTGTATACCCCTTTTTCGCCAGTTCCTTTCTCAAGAGTTTGGCTGCATTCGGTTTGGCGTAAAGACTGGTTTCGAAATCAAGCCCTGCAGAAAGGCCAACATAGCTGTGGCTCGGTCTGGCATAGCAATAGATGCAACCATGTTCACAACCGCGATAGGGATTGATCGAGCGGTCAAAGAAAATGTCCGGTGAATCGTTTTTGGTAATGATGGTTTTGGGTTTCTCGACTTGAACATGGGTTTTGAAAGGCGGCAGCTCATCCAGCGTCTGCCAGCCATCATCAAAGACATGGCGTGTCTGTGAATCGAACCGGCTGGAAGGGTTGAGGGTTGCACCACGGCCACGGTTTTTACTTCCCTCCCGCAGCTTGTCCACAGAGGTGTCCCGCCCCCGTGCAACGGTCGATTGCCCCATGAATGCTTCATGTGCAGCAACGGTTTCCATATTCTGTTCTTGTACAGCACTCATGGTCATTCTCCCTCTTGAAGGCTGATGCCTTTCTGGTTTCAATGAAAATATTCCTATCATCAGAAAAAGAACAAAACAAGAACTTTTTGTACATTGGAATTCCGTGCGTATGCCCTATGTCAGATGAGGCGAATAAGGAACTATGGAAATGAAACGCATGATTCTCGTGATTGCCGGTGTTCTGGCAGCGCTTGCATTCGCATCAGCGGCCTCTTTCATTTATGTGACAAGCAATGTTGAGACACCCAAATACACTGTTGTGGAACGCGATGGAGATATAGAAATCCGCGATTATCCATCGCTTCGTGTTGCAGAGATTGATCGTGCAGGCAGCAGGAATGGCTCTGCTAATGCAGCTTTCCGGCCACTGGCATCCTATATTTTCGCAAGAAAGCGTGATGGGGAAAAAATTTCCATGACTGCACCCGTAACCCAACAGGATAATGGCGGCAGTTGGACCGTGCAATTCATCATGCCGGCGCAATATTCACTTGCGGATCTTCCAAAACCGGACAATGGCGAAATCAGGCTGCGGGAATTGCCTGCCCAGCGGCGTGTTGCAATCCGTTTCAGTGGCCGTGCTACGGATGCCTTGTTTGACATGAAGGAAGATGAACTGAAGAAATGGCTGCAAAAGAGAGGTTTGTCTGTTTCCGGCAAACCAACCTATGCGTATTACAATGATCCGTTTACGCCGGGCTTCTTGCGCAGAAACGAGGTTTTGTTTGATCTTTGAAATAACGTGCAAATGGCTCATGTTTGTCCGGCCTGATTTCAAATTGGTGTGATCGCCAGCCATCCGGTCTGGCGTCTGTGAAAGGGCCAGCCTATAAGTGGTTTCGTTTAATCAAACCTCTGCATTCCAAGCAGTTTTCCTTTAAGTTCCAACCTTCCATACATAAGAGTTTCCATGCTAAAATTTTACTATTCGCTTGCCCCCAATCCGATGAAGGTCGCCCTGTTTCTGGAAGAAACGGAAACGCCTTACGAAGCCATGCCGGTCGACACGCGCAAGGGCGAGCAGCACAATCCTGAATTTCTGAAAATCAACCCGAACGGCAAACTGCCGGTCATTGTTGACGGCGATACGACCGTCTTCGACTCCAATGCAATCATGCTTTATCTGGCAGAAAAAACCGGCCAGTTCCTGCCGGATGAAAGCAAACGCGGTGAAACGCTTTCCTGGCTGATGTTCATTGCGACCGGCATTGGTCCGTATTCAGGCCAGGCGGTTCACTTCAAGCATTTCGCACCGGAAAAACTGCAATACGCAATCGACCGCTACCAGTTTGAGGCCGAGCGCCATTACGGCATTTTGAACGACCACCTCGGCAAACAGGCTTACATGGTTGGTGACAGCTACTCTTTCGTTGACATGACCCTTTGGGGTTGGGTGCGTGCGGCACCATTCGTGATCGGTGAAACTGTCTGGGAGCAATTCCCGAACGTGAAGCGTCTGAAAGACGAGATCAGTGCCCGCCCTGCAGCGGAACGTGCCGAAGCCATCAAGGACAAGCATGCGTTCAAGGCTGAAATGGACGATGAAGCCCGCGCTGTCATGTTCCGCCATATCAAGAAGTAAAACTGCAAAATGCCCTGCGCGCGAAAGCGTGGGGCATTTACATAGCCTTTTCTGCTGGTATCCTGACGGGGAATATCTGTCAGGAGTTGTTTCATGAAACCGATTGCCGAAAACGAACGCCGGGTTGCTAACATCAGGGATGCAGAGTTCATTCCCTTTGATGCGGAGACCGAAAAGGGCACGTCGTTCCTGCAACTCAATCCTGACATGCCGAGAGGTGTCGGTTTTTACATTTACAAAATGGATCCGGGTTCCCAATCCACTCCGCATCGCCATGGCGGGGCGGAAGAATTCCTGATGCTTGAAGGCGAACTGATCGACAACGATGGAACGGTTTACAAGCCCGGTGACATGGTCTGGCTCAAGGGCGGAACCGAACATACCTCACATACGCAAACGGGCTGTCTGGTTGCTGTCTTCGCCGAGCACGAAGAAGAAACGTTGTAGCGAAAACATCGGACTTGTCGTGCGGTTTTACAGCAGGCTGTTGTAGAATCTGGATCAGAAGTAAAAAGCCTTTTTCGCTTCTTACTCGAACATTGAACGCAGGTTGAGCGTCGAATCCTTGCCGATCATCTTGTAATTTTCAGTCAGCCATTCATGCGCGCTCGCCCGTCCCAGATCCCGCAGATAAAGCAGGAATTCCATCTCCAGATTAAGCTTCGAGGATGAGGAAAGTTCAAGCATGGCCTCTGCCGGACCGATGGAATGCATGTTGACCCGTTTGTAGGTCTCCATGTCCAGCTTGCCGTGGTCAATCAGCCTTGTCACGAAATCTACCATCCGCAACTCTCTCAAAAGGGTTGCATTGAAGGTGATTTCGTTGAGCCTGTTGTGGATGCCGCGGGCAGTTTTCGGCACTTCATCGCGTTCAACCGGATTGATCTGTACCAGCAGTACATCCTGACAATCGGTATGGTAGAAGAGGGGATAAAGCGGCGGATTACCCATGAAACCGCCGTCCCAGTAATGTTCTCCATCCACTTCAACGGCCTGGTAAACTTCCGGCAGGCAGGAAGACGCCATCACCGTATCAGCAGTGATTTCATGGTGTTTGAAGACCTTGGTTTTGCCGGTGCGCACGTTGGTTGCGCAGACAAACAGCTGAATCGTTGAACACGCCCTGACGCGATCAAAATTCACTTCCGCCTTTAGAAGATCGTAGAGCGGGTTGTAGTTCATCGGATTGAATTCGTAAGGAGAAAACGCCCGCGTAAACGCGTCATACATCATCCGGCCGGGTGAAAAATCAAGGCTCCAGTCGCCGCGTGCCCGGTCGAACGGGGTACGCTGTATCGGGCTGAATTGCCCGAACTTGCTCAGTTTTTCCCAGAAATTCTGCAACCGCTCCCGTGCACAGTCGGCCCCGCCGCGTTCAAGCCCGTCCGCCATTACGACGCCGTTCATGGCGCCGGCGCTGGTTCCGGAAATCCCGACAATATCAAGCCGCCCGTCTTCCAAAAGCCCGTCAAGCACACCCCAGGTAAACGCACCGTGAGCACCACCCCCTTGCAGGGCAAGGTTTATTTTCTTTGATTTTGAACTTGATTTGCCCGGCATGGAATAAACTCGGTCAGTTATTTCAGATACTTATATAGGCATGTGATCAAATGCACAGCAACTTTCACGTTAAAGTTTAAGAATGGTGAATGTCAGATAAGAGACAAAGCAAAGCGGCGAACCTAAATTAACTGTGTGAGAGTACACAAACCAAGGAGAAGAAGTCATGAAAATACTTGTTTCATACCTTTTCGCCGCGACTGTTGCTGTTTCCACCATGTTTGCAATGCCGGTCGCTGCACATGCCCAAGACCAGAATTACTTCAACGATCGTCTAACGCTCTCTTTTGCGCCGGAAAACCCCGAAACCGGCAACGATCCGTTCAGCCAGTTTGACCTGCACGGTGACTATGACGATGCCCATGAACTCAACGATGCATGGCTTGGCATGCCGGTCCGTGATGCGGCTGGCAACGTAATCGGCTATGTGGAAGACGCCTTCCTCGATGACGAAGGTTATCTGACAGAACTGCTGGTCGGCCTGAATGGCTCAAGCGTTACTGTTTTCGTTGATCAGAAACACGTTGAATATACTGAAGTTGCTGTCCTCGTGGACATGCCGCTCCAGGCAATCGCTGCCTTGGCAGGCGATGTTTCTCCCTCTATCGAGTAGAACGGCTTCGATGTTGAACATTGGAGAAGACCTAGACCATCGCCCCGCCAGCCTCGGTCTTCAGAAATGCCTCGCCGCAGGCCTGGGCCAGTTTGCGCACGCGCAGGATATAGCTTTGGCGTTCAGTAACGGAAATCACGCCACGGGCATCCAGCAGGTTGAAAACGTGTGACGCCTTGATGGTCTGGTCATAGGCCGGATGGGCCATCACGATTGGTTTGCTGTTTTTCGGGTCGATTTCGTCCTGTTCCAGAATGCGTTGACACTCGGCTTCTGCGTCTTCGAAATGCTTTAGCAATGTGTCTGTGTCAGCCACATCAAAATTCCAGCGTGAATATTCCCGTTCGGTCTGCTGGAATACTTCGCCGTAAGTGACCTTGCCATCACCTTCGAGGCCGTTGAAGTTAAGATCGTAGACGTTGTCGACGTCCTGCACATACATGGCGAGACGCTCAAGACCATAGGTCAGTTCGCCTGAAACAGGGGAGCATTCAAACCCGCAGACCTGCTGAAAATAGGTAAACTGTGAAACTTCCATGCCGTCGCACCAGACTTCCCAGCCAAGACCCCAGGCGCCAAGTGTCGGGCTTTCCCAATCGTCTTCGACGAAACGGATGTCATGCAGTTTCGGATCAATGCCGATGGCGTATAGCGAGCCGAGATAAAGCTCCTGCAAATCAGGCGGTGAGGGCTTCATCAGCACCTGATACTGGTAGTAATGCTGCAACCGGTTCGGGTTCTCGCCATAGCGGCCGTCCGTGGGGCGGCGGGAAGGCTGAACGTAAGCCGCGTTCCAGTGTTTCGGCCCCAGGGCACGAAGCGTCGTTGCCGGGTGAAACGTCCCCGCACCCACTTCCATGTCATAGGGTTGCAGGACAACACATCCCCGCTCGGCCCAATAGTTGTGCAGGGTCAGGATCAGCCCCTGAAACGAGCGGGTTGGATGCATATGGTCGGGTAGGGATGAAGCAGCTTGTGTCATGCGCGCTGTTTAGGATGGAGCGGGGAAGGGGTCAAGCGAGGAAGCCATAAAGATGATCGATACGACACAAATGCCGTAATCAGAAATTGCCTTTTAAGGAATTCAGGGTGAAAAATGACAATTGTCAAAAATATCGGCGCTGCCATAAATATGGCTAAGCGAGTTGACT
>JBCCYR010000087.1:0-8644 GCA_039189355.1 Pseudomonadota bacterium | reverse complement strand
GTCATGCTCGGCAAAGCCCTTGATGTCATGAGCGGTCATGATGCGCAGGGCAGAATTCCGGCGACGCTTTGTAAGTGATACATTGAGTTGTGCAGCGGCAGCAGACGCCGTGGTAATGCCGGGAACGATTTCAAAACGGATTTCTGCTTCATCAAGCGCATCCATTTCTTCATCAAGCCTGCCAAAAACAGCGGGATCACCCGACTTCAGCCGGACAATCTGTGCACCTTTCTGCGCGTGTTCAACCATCAATGCGTTGATATCTTCCTGTTTCCAGGATGGCCCATAACCCTTTTTTCCGGTTTGGATTATTTCAGCTTCACGCCGGGCAAGCTCAAGGATTTGGGGTGAAACCAGACGGTCATGAATAACCACATCCGCTTCGTGAAGAAGCTTGAGGGCCTTTCGTGTCAGCAAATCAGGATCACCCGGCCCTGCACCAACGAAAAACACCTTGCCTGTTTCCTGTTTCTTTGCGGCGGTTTCCTCGAAGAGTGTTTCCAGCACTTCGTTGACTTCAGATTCTCCGCCGCGCTTTAAGGCATGCGGTCCGTGCTCAAAGAAAAACCTTGTCCAGAAATTACGACGCGGCCTGCCGTGAGGCAGTTCTGCAGCCTTCGAGCGGAACCTGTTTCCGATCTTTGCAAGAAACCCCAGTTCAGATGGCAGGCTTTCCTCAATCTCTGCCTTGATCTTGCGGGCCAGTACGGGTGCTGTGCCTTCGGTTCCGATCGCCACAGTCACCGGATCGCGGTCGACAATTGCAGGTGTGATGAACTGACTGTCTTCAAGATTGTCGACAATATTGACCAGTACGCCAGCCATCCGGCCCAGTGTTGCAGTACGGTCATCCCGCTCTTCATCATCTTCAGCGGCATAAACCATCGCGGCATTGTAAAAATCATCACCGCGAATTTCCCTACCTATCAGGGTGACAAGGCCTTCGCCGGCCCACTGTTGAACCTGTTCTTCAGGATTTTCGGCAAAAACAACGATTTCAGCATCGGTCTTCATCAGGAGACGCAATTTCGCCACAGCGGTCTCGCCACCGCCAGTCACCAGAATGCGCTTGCCTTCAACTTTCAAAAAAACCGGGAAATGGCGCATCGCCAAACTCCAAAATCAGCCTAGTTCGATAATTTATTCCAATATGGTCATATTCCTCATTAAGTTCAAAGAATAGCATTCTGCCATGTTGAAAATAAGGAGAATTGAATTCCACTCTTATCCGGATTATCGGATTTGCAATTCAGCCTTGCTTTTCCAGCATACAGGATTGTCTTTAAAGGACATTTTGACGATAGTTTTCGACAGGATTTTGAAAGGATAAACCAATGCGCTGGTCAAAAACGCTGCAGCTCATGGAGGTCCACGCAGAGGGTGAAGTCGGGCGTGTTGTAACCGGTGGCCAACCGCAAATTCCCGGCGCAACATTGGTAGAAAAATTCCGCTACCTTCTACATGAAGACAAAACGCTTCGGAAAAGCCTTGTCCTTGAACCGCGCGCATCCCCTGCCGGATCAACCAATCTTTTGTTTCCACCTGAAAGTCCTGAAAATCATGCGGGATTTATCGTCCTGCAGCCGGATCAGGCCCATGCAATGTCCGGTTCCAATGCTATTTGTGTAACTACTGCCTTGCTTGAAACCGGCATGGTTGAAATGCAGGAGGGAGAAAACCTGGTGCGGCTCGAAACCGCGGCCGGATTGGTGATTGCAAGAGCACACTGCGCCAACGGCAAGTGCGAACGCGTTACACTTTCCATGCCTGCTTCCTATGCAGAGCACCTCGACTACGAACTTCACACGGAGGATTGGGGAACCATCAGGGCAGACATCGCCTACGGTGGTGTTTTTTATGCAATTATTGATCCTGCAGAATTAAACTTGGCCATTAATCCGGCTTCTGCCCGTCAGCTGTCAGATGCAGGCATGAAGCTGAAAGAGCTCTTTAACGAAAAGCTGGAGGTCATTCATCCTGAAAATCCGGATATCAGCGGCATTGCCTATGTCATGTTCCGTAGCAATGAAAATGATGGCACGGTGCGTACTGCCACAACAATGTGGCCTGGCCGGCTTGACCGTTCGCCCTGTGGAACCGGCAACTCTGCAAATCTTGCCATCCGCGCGGCGCACGGTGAGGTTTCAGAAGGAGACGAATATATCTCACGTTCAACCATTTCGAGCGAATTCCGCGTAAGACATGCGGGCACTACCACCATCGGCAACAAAACCGCTGTCCTGCCGGAGATTACCGGCCGCGGATGGATTTACGGCATACACCAGATCGGTTTTGACCCGTCTGATCCTTTCAAGAACGGCTTTGCCCTAACGGATACATGGGGCATGGATGCCGGAAAGATTTAGGATCAGGACCTGAACACCAACAGTTTGCCGTTAATCCCTTCTTTTTCGAGATATTCGATCTCCAACTGTTCCTCCAGGTTCAGTTCATGGTCGGAAACAACCGTTTGAAGTTTGGTTTCCCAATCCATATCGGCCCATCCCTTGCCATTCACAGTCAGGATCACAAGTCCTCCCGGCTTGGCAGCTTTCACCAAATGCGGCAAGTGCTCTGTGTGGGGAGGACCAAAGCCAAACACCCCACAACTGAAAACCGCATCAAACGGCTCTTCAATCGGAATTGGTTTCGTAAGATCAACTTCTCCAAGCGTTTGGTAGGCTCCTGTTTTCTCCGCAATTGCCAACATTTCCGGTGACAGGTCCTTGCCATGAATATTTTTATAACCCAAATCTGCCAATGCCGATCCCGACAATCCGGTTCCACATCCTGCATCAAGAATTCGCGCGTCCTTGTTTGTCACACGGGCAGCAAAGGCTTCCGCAGCCGGTTTGAACCCCATCCAGCCAAGTTCTTTGGTGGTTTGCTCATCATAGGTTTGTGCCCATTCACGATAGATTTGGCGCTGGTCATCAACCGAACGGTTCTTTCCGTAAACATCCTTGAGCTTTTCACTCTTCACTTCACTGCTTGCAGTCATGGAAATTTTCCTTTCTGGCTCATGTGAAGGGATATAGGCCGCGATTATGACAATCCGGCCTTCGGTAGCAAAGAGTTGAATTCCGCGTGTTTCTTCGCCATTTTCGCCTGCAATGCGCTCGACAAATCTTCGGGGCGCAGCATTCCCGCGTTCCAGGTTGCAATCTGGTCAAGTCCGTCCGCAACTGAATGGTCCCGTGCATAATTCAGCGTCTGTTTGATGCCTGCAATCGCCAGTGGGGATTTGGCCGCAATCTCTTTCGCCATTTCGAGAGCAGCGGTGACAACTGCTTCCTGATCTTCATGAACCGAGTTAACCAGACCCCAATGATGAGCTTCTTCTGCTGAAAACCTGCGGCCCGTATAGGCAAGTTCTTTTACAAGACCGGGAGCAATCAACTTTGGCAGCCGCTGAAAAGTTCCGACATCTGCGGTCATTCCGATATGGATTTCCTCGATCCCGAAATAGGCGTCTTTGGAAGCCAGCCGGATATCGGCGGCAGTAATGAAATCAATGCCCCCACCCAGACAGGCGCCATGGATGGCAGTGATCACGGGAAGCCGGATCTGCTCCAAAGCATTGAACGTGTCCTGGAGTTTCAGGATGAGTTCCCTCAAGGCGAATGCACCACGGGCAGGTTCAGCCTGAGATATTTCCATGATCGGCTGGAACGCGGACAAATCCATGCCGCCTGTGAAATGCTTGCCCTCGCCTGAAATCACCAGTGCACGGATTGAAGGATCGGATTCGAGTTCCCGCGCCAAACGCGGCAAGTCTTCCCAGAAATCCTGAGACATGGCGTTGGCCTTGCCCGGTTTCGCCATGATGAAATGCGCCACGCTTTCGGTGATCTCGGTTTTGAAAAATGTACTTTGTAAATCCATGCGCGCATATTAGCGCAAAGCGGCAGTAACGAAATAGGAAATTGTTGCAACGCTTGCCGTCAGAACCGTTCCCCAGATCATGTCTACAATTGCCACGATCGGGGGCCAGCCTTTCAGGGTTGCCAGATTGGTAATGTCATACGTTCCATAGGCAACCAGGCCGAGCAATCCCCCATAGAATACAGCCAGAACCCATTGCTGTTTCTCAAGTGCAGGATTGACCGCAAGAATGACAACGCCAACAACATAGACAAGGTAAAATACACCGGCGATTGCAAGGTTGGGACTGTCCGTCATCAGGTGACCGATATTGCTGCGGTAAAAGCTCAGCGCGACGTATTTCAACCAGATGAAATCAATCACCAGAAAAGCCAGCAGGCCGGCAATATAGGAAGTCAGGAATGTCATGGGTATGCCCTTTCAGTTGATTGGGCAAATAGGCCTTGAAAATAGCAAGTAAACCCTAGGGTCAGGACCCTAGGCTTTGTATCTTGTACCGGGCGCAGGTGGTGTTTCCGGGGGACCGGCAAAACACTGCGCATATGCCATCCAGGTTAGTGCTGTTTCACCATCAACCTCCAGCGCAGTATCAGCGATGTTGCGGGTCTGGGTAACAACCTGACAGAATTCTGAAGCGCTGCCGGAAACAATGTCTTTGCCATCTCCGAATTCCCAAACCCCACCAGATGGTGCTGTCAGTTTCAGGCTTGGCATTCGCTCTGGAATTTCCAGACCATGAACCTTGTGGCTCCAGCCGAACGCATTGACCCCAAGCATTACGATGTTTTTGATCCTGTCCGCTTCTGGCCGGTCTTTGCCCAATAGATCAAAAAGTGCCTGGCCATGTGCCCACACTTCCATCTGTCTGGCGCTCATGGAAGTGCGTGCGGACATATCGGGCCCGGCCCATTTCACCCGCGTCTTGGGATCAACGCTGCTCCAGCGTGCGCCCATATCGCGAGAGAGATCAATCCAGATTTCGACAAGCTCCCTGCCGCGCTCTTTCACCTTGCCATTTTCATGGCTGCGCAGTTTTCCGGCTTTCAAGGCGCCATAGAGTTCCTCGAACATTGCCGTGAAAGCATCCGGATCATTGAGTGCCATGTCGGCTCCCAGATTCCAGAAATGCAGATGCACCAGAATGTCGTTAATCGTCCAGTTCTTGAACTGAGTTTCGCGGTCAAAATCCGCATCCTGCAAGTCCTTCAAAACTTCAAACAGGGCTTCACTTTCATCCAGAAAATCCTGCGCCTGTTGCATTGAATACTCCTAAAACCTATCCGGAGAATATGGTGCCATATCCACATTGGGTTTGTCACCAGAGATCATCTGCGCAAGCCAACGCCCGGTCTTGGGCCCTCCTGTCAGCCCCAAATGCTGATGTCCAAATCCTGCCCAGACATTGGGGACATTCCTGAAAGCACCCACAAGTGGAAGCGAATCCGGTGTTGACGGACGATGACCCATCCACTCATCAATCCGCTCATATTTCATGTCGGGAAATATTTCCTTTGCATTGCGCTTGATCAGCTCAAAGGGCGCACGGCTTGGTCCGGCTTCAAGTCCACCGAACTCAACAATCCCGGCACATCGCAGTCTTCCGTTCATGGAAGTCATGGCAAACTTCTTCGGTGTAATCATGACCGGGCAGCTGAGTTGAACATCGGCGCCGACAAATTCGACATGATACCCGCGTTCAGCTTCAACCGGAATTTTTGCACCCAGACGCTTTGCAAGTTTTCCGGACCAGGCGCCCATCGTGACAACGATCTGGTCAGCATCAAGCATTCCGCCCTGCAGTTCAACGCCGATCGCTTTTCCGTTTTCAATCCGGATATCCGTGATTTCAGCGATGCGTATTTCCCCGCCTTCGTCTTCAAAATGCTTTGCCAGTGCTTTGGTGTACTCTCCCGGGTCATTGATCTGGCCATGGTTTGGACACCGAACGCCAAAGCCGAACTTGCCGGCAAGTGCGGGTTGGTATTCGTCCAAGGCAGAAGCATCCAGCTCTTCAAACTCCACGCCATTGCGTTTGCGTGTATCCCAGGCGAGCCTGTCTTTCCTGTAGTATTTTTCGTCCCTGTAGACGAACAGGTAATCACCGGTCTGGATAAATTTTTCAGCTTCCGTCCCTTTGGCGAGTGCCACATGCTGATCTGCTGTATCATGCATCATGCCGGCAAGACCGGATGCGATGCGCTTCATGTCCTTGTGATTGGCATGACCAAGATAACTGACCAGAAAAGGCAGAAGCTTTGGCAGATAAGACCATTTCAGGAAAAGTGGCTCGTTCGGATCAAACAGCATGCGCGGCGCTTTTTTCAAAATTCCCGGCTCTGTCACCGGCACGACAGCCGAGGCGGCCAGAATTCCCGCATTACCATAGGAAGTCGCTGAGGCAGGCCCTTCACGATCAATCAGGGTGACCTTTAACCCAGCCCGTTGAAGCCAGATTGCTGTTGAAACACCGACTATGCCAGCGCCAACAACAATTACATGTTCAGCATCTTTTGACACTCATTCCTCCACCGAAAAGAGAAAATCATCAGTTTCAATTCCACGCAACAAAAAACCCCGGCAAGTACCGGGGTTTCTTGTCTTCTGTATGGGTAGGAGAATTATACAGAATAGTACATGTCGAACTCGACCGGATGAGGTGTATGCTCGAAGCGGATAACCTCTTCCATTTTGAGTTCCACGTAAGCCTCGATCTGATCCTTGTCGAACACATCGCCTTCGCAAAGGAACTTGTAATCTTTCATCAGGCTGTCGCATGCCTCGCGAAGTGAACCGCAAACGGTAGGAATGCGCTTCAACTGGCTTGGCGGCAGATCGTAAAGGTCCTTGTCCATTGCGTCACCCGGATGAATCTTGTTCTTGATGCCGTCGAGACCAGCCATCAGCATTGCAGCGAATGCAAGATACGGGTTTGCTGTTGGATCCGGGAAGCGGACTTCAACACGCTTCGACTTAGGCGAAGAACCGAACGGAATACGGCAGGAAGCTGAACGGTTGCGCGAAGAGTAAGCCAGCAGAACCGGTGCCTCAAAACCCGGAACCAGACGCTTGTAAGAGTTGGTTGACGGGTTGGTGAAAGCATTCAGGGCTTTCGCATGTTTGATGATGCCACCAATGTAGTAGAGGCATGTCTCGGAAAGACCTGCATACTCGTTACCGGCAAATGTAGGCTTGCCATCTTTCCAGATTGACTGGTGCACGTGCATGCCGGTGCCGTTGTCACCGTAAACAGGCTTCGGCATGAAGGTTGCTGTCTTGCCATACGCGTGAGCGACCTGGTGAACTGCATATTTATAGATTTGCAGTTTGTCAGCATTCACAGAAAGGGTATCAAACATGATACCAAGCTCGTGCTGGGCTGCCGCCACTTCGTGGTGGTGCTTTTCAACCTTCACGCCCATCTCCGCCATGACTGAAAGCATTTCACCGCGGTAATCCTGGCCTGAATCGACAGGAGGAACCGGGAAGTAACCGCCTTTTGTGCGTGGACGGTGACCCATGTTACCGGCTTCATATTCCGCATCCATGTTGGAAGGAAGCTCGGAAGAGTCGAGTTTAAAGCCTGTGTTGTAAGGATCGGATGCAAAGCGGACATCGTCGAATACGAAAAATTCGGCTTCAGGACCTACGAAACATGTATCCCCCTCACCGGAGGCTTTCAGATATGTTTCAGCCTTTTTCGCAGTACCGCGCGGATCCCGGTTGTATGGCTCGCCGGTTGTAGGGTCGAGAATGTCACAGAAGATCGCCATGGTGGACTGTGCAAAGAACGGGTCCATGTGGGCGGAAGCTGGATCGAGTGACAGGTTCATGTCCGACTCGTTGATTGCTTTCCAGCCTGCGATTGACGAACCGTCAAACATCACACCGTCTGCAAACATGTCTTCGTCGACAACGCTTGCATCCATGGTCACATGTTGCATCTTGCCGCGCGGGTCAGTGAAGCGAAGATCAAGAAACTTGATGTCCTCATCCTTGATTTTTTTTACAATTGTGCTGGCGTCACTCATATTTATTGCCTTTCCTTATGCGTGTACCCTGTTGCGGACATGCCCGCCCTTAAATCCAATGCGTCAGATCGCTTCAGATCCGGTTTCTCCGGTCCTGATCCGAATTACTTCTTCCACATTTGAAACAAAAATTTTCCCGTCACCAATGCGGCCTGTCTGCGCAGCATTGCGGATAGCATCGACCGCCTTTTCGACGACATCATCATCTGTCACGATTTCAAGCTTAACCTTGGGAAGAAAGTCGACAACGTATTCCGCGCCACGATAGAGCTCTGTATGACCTTTCTGGCGGCCAAACCCTTTGGCTTCGGTAACGGTTATCCCCTGCAGGCCAACTTCCTGCAGCGCTTCTTTGACTTCATCCAGCTTGAACGGTTTGATAATCGCTTCAATCTTCTTCATGGTTATTTCCCAAGTCACTTTTGCGATTGGATTTGCACCATGTAACTGCTTCAACAAGCCTGATCGTGTTTGTTACAAGAGATTCTCGACGCAGTTTGTAGCCGATTTCAGGTGAATTTCCTCAAGTTGCCTATTTTTTAGGCAGCTTGTACATTTTTAATGCAAAATATTATGATGGCGCCGAGTTTTCGCCATCGTCAAAAATTCAGGCAATTTTGGAAAATTCCTGCTTGGAATTTCATCAAAACGCCCCTATAAGGCGTGCTCACCGACAGGAAAACATGTCAATCCTGTCACTTCAAGCGGGTATGGTGAAATTGGTAGACACG
>JBCCYR010000086.1:0-8697 GCA_039189355.1 Pseudomonadota bacterium | reverse complement strand
CAACCCGGTAACGAGTGACCGTTTCCATGTCTTGTAGGTGTCATCCGACACATGCTGAAGCTGACAGCCTCCACAAGTGCCGAAATGACTGCATACAGGTTCTATGCGTTCAGGCGATTTTTTATGTAGTTCAACCAGTCCACGGCGTTGTCCTTTGCCTGAAACACTCACCCTTTCCCCGGGCAAGGTAAAAGGCACATAGATTTGGCTGTCCGCTTCACGGGCAATGCCGTCTCCCTGACGCCCGAGATAATCGATGGTCACTTCAGCCATTCTTCACACCTGCCAAGAGATATTCCTGATTGCCGTCTCCCCCGGTAATTGGGGCAGGAAAGAAATGGGTTACCCGCCAGTCTGGCAATTCACCCAGCCAGTCACGGACATTTTCCGCGCTCTTCAGGGCAAGCGTTTCATCGCGGACGATACCGCCTCTACCAATACCGTCCTTGCCGACTTCAAATTGCGGTTTGACAAGAAAAATGCCGATTGCATTGTTGTCTGCCAATTCGAGAGCAGGGGGCAGGGCAAGTTTGAGGGAAATGAAACTCACATCGCTGGTGATGAATTGAGGCCTGTTGCCGTCCAGATGGGCAAGTGTCAGGTCGCGTGCGTTGAGACCTTCGAGGTTCGTGAGCTTTGGCTCTTTTATCAAAGCTTCAGCCAGCTGATCATGGCCAACATCAACGCCGTAGACATGCGTTGCACCGCGCTCGAGCAAAATCTGGCAGAAGCCCCCCGTTGACGCGCCGATATCAAGCGCAATGCATCCTTCAGGACCATATCCGGTTTTCTCCAGTGCATGGTCTAGCTTCAGTGCAGCGCGGGATACATAGTTGAGGGCCGGATCGTCGATCTGTACTGCGTCATCGTTAGGAACGGTTCGCGAGGGCTTGGGTGAAAGCTCTCCACTCAGGCGAACACATCCGCGTAAAATGGCATCGCGTGCACGGGCACGGGACGGGTAATGACCTTTGTCTACCAGCCATTCATCTAAACGCGATTTTGCCATGCCCATTCCTTGGAACAGGCACGGCCTTAAGGCAAGGATTACTTTGCGGGGTCAATCGATGGGACTGCCGTACCGGTCAAACTTGTCCCACTTGATCCGGTTGGATTTCCTGACCTGCTGACCGTTGATGCTGCCGGTCAGTGTGTAGTCGATATCGGACAGAATATTCGACACCAGCGGTGGAAGTTTTTTCTCACCCTTTGGAGGAATCCAGGCAGGACGCGGAAGCAGGTTGGTTTCTTTTTGCTCCTTCTTGAGAAGCTTGTCTGTTATCATGAAGGGCACTTCATCGTGGTTGATTGAACCACGGATATCACCGAGCTTTTCTGCCGCTATTTTGGCAGCGGCGGCTTCGATGTTCCGGTCAAACTTGACTTCACCCGCCAAGGCGAAACCTGTTGCAATCAGCAGGATGGATGCACCTGTCGTTATGATTCTGCCGTCCATGGATTTCGTACCCCCGAAATGCGTTCGGGGAAACTGTGCCATAATGGGGTTAGGGAAGCGGAAAGGAAGTTGGTTAGCGAAGGGTTAAAGACAACTCGTCGCCATCGCCATGACGCGTGTTACAAACACGTCTTCACCCATCATCTGCCACAACCAGACTGTGCCTCCGAAAAAGAGGCCGGTGAGAATTGCAGTGGTGGCTTTTGTTGTCAGGGACATGGGATGATCAAATAAATAACATTCGTTTATCCACTTTTGATCAAACGCTGCAATTTTGCAAGTGCGGCTTCTTCATTCTCGTCAAATGAGATCGTGCCTTGAAAACTGCCGTCGCTTCTAAAGAGCATGACAAATGCAGAATGATCCATCGTGTAATCATCGTCTTCCAGATCAACACGTTTGGCGTAAACCTTATACCCTTTGAGCATTTTGGTTATCTCTTCAGAGGACCCGGTAACACCGGTAATGCGCGGGTCAAAGGCGTTCACATAATCACTCATGATCTCAGGCGTATCGCGCTCCGGGTCGACCGTGAAAAAATAAAAATCAATCTTTTCGCTGTCCGTTCCCAGTTTTTTCATCCAGCCCGCGGTCTGAAGCAGCGTTGTTGGACAGATATCCGGGCAGTGGGTAAACCCGAAGAACATGGCGTGGCGGCGGCCCTGCAATGCAGCTTCTGTAATTGGTGCTCCGGTATGGCTTACAAGATTGAAGGGACTGCCAATCTTGACTGCCGACTGGTTAGCTACCTGCAAGGGTTGTTTCTGGGACAACCAGAGATAGCCAGACAAACCAGCCATGATCGCAACTGCACACCAGAGAATTATCCGCAAGGATTTCATGTTCAAAACTTTCTGTTGTTCTTTCACAGCCATAATCTCGGGACTGGAAAGCAGCAAATCAACACAATGTTAGTGTCCGCGACAGATTGTCGAATATTGCCCGCAAACTATTCCGGGTCGAGCGGTTCGGTACCTTGCGGTTTGCCTGCTGCATCAAGCCTTATTTTCTCAACCCGGTCTTCAGCGGCAGACAACAGTTTGCGGCAGTGATTGCGAAGGGCTTCTCCGCGTTCATAATGTGCAATGGATTGATCAAGCGGGACATTGCCCTGTTCGAGGCTCTCAACGATCTTTTCAAGCTCGTCGAGAGCCTGTTCGAACGTCATTCCATCAATTTCTTTGTTCGCGTCTGCCATCATGTTTCCCGTCTAGCCTGTCATCATACGGTTTACATGGGCAGCTGCCGATTCCGCAAGGCCCTGAAGATCATATCCACCTTCAAGCAGGCTGACGAAACGGCTTTCACAGTGATCTTCAGCAATTTCCATCAGCTTCCCGGTAGCCCAGTCAAAGTCTTCAGCCACCAGATTGAGACCGGCAAGTGGATCGCGGTAATGTGCATCAAATCCGGCTGAGATCATGACTAGGTCCGGGGCGAAGTTTTCCACCGCGGGCAGAACCCTTTCGCGGAAGGCTTCCTTGAACTTTGATCCATCGTCTCCGCCGCTGAGAGGCGCATTGAAAATATTGCCCACTCCTGTTTCCGAAAGCGCACCAGAGCCTGGATAAAGCGGCATCTGGTGGGTTGACGCAAAAAGAACGGTTGGATCATCGTAGAAAATATCTTGCGTTCCATTGCCGTGATGAACATCAAAATCGACAATGGCAACGCGTTCTGCACCATGTTTTTCCTGGGCATAGCGTGCGGCTATCGCGATATTGTTGACGAGACAGAACCCCATTGCCGTTGTTTTTTCGGCGTGGTGACCGGGCGGGCGCATTGAAACAAATGCATTGTCAGCCTTGCCCTCAAAAACGCTGTCGACGGCATCCATTGCAGCGCCGCAAACATGCAGAACAACTTCCCAGCTTTTTGGGCTTGCACTGGTATCGGCATCAACCACCGCAAGGCCTGTTTCCGGAATATTGTCCTGAACCATCTTCAGAAAGGATTGCGGATGTGCGAGTTCAAAAAATGCCGGATCACCCTCGGGAGCTTCCATACGTTCAAGAGCGTCAAAACGGTCTTCTGCAAAAACTTCATCCAGTGCACGAATCCGGTCAGGACGTTCAGGATGCCCCGGAGGCGTAATGTGCTCAACACTCAGTGTATGGGTGTAAAGTCTGGTGGTCATGACATCTCTCCTTCAGGCAACATGCTGGCTGGCAAGTCAGGTTTCAACCTATTGCCTGGAAACGCTGTAAATCTTGCCGTTATCCAGACCAACAACAAACTCCTGCTGTCCATCCGTTTCGCGGACCAGAATGGCACTGTCGATACGGGCCGGCATTTCAATGCGCTCTAGTTCGGCGAACTGGCTTCCACGTATTCCGACAATGACAAGCTGGTCTCTTGCAAGCGAAGGAATGATCAGGTCCGGAATTCCGTTATTGTTCACGTCCGCAACAGCAGACAGGCGCAGTTCGTTCGAACCAATAAAATGGTTTGAAAAACCGGCAGCTCCTGCGATCCGGACAAGTCGGTCATTGCGGAACCGGTAGAATTGCAGAATGCCCGCCAGATGCGGGGTTACGACAATCGCGATATCAGGCCTTCGGTTGCCGCCAAAATTGTCAATTTCCGCAATGTTTAACCAGCGGTTTGAGGTGCCGATGAAAGGCGTTTGGGCAATCTTGATAAAGGCGTTGCCATTTAGATGAAATATCGCAACCGACGCGCCCTCGAACTGGGAAGACAAAATGGTTATGACTTCGGTACGGCCGTCCCGGTCGAGATCAGCGAGGCGGGGGGCGATATCCTCGAATACTTCAGTCGAGGGCAGGCGGAATGTGTAAACTTCGCCACGATTGGTTCTGACTTTCAGCGCTCCTGCTTCTACCCCGTCGCCCAAAACAGCATGACCATAACGTGTCGTCGGTTCTGAATACCAGGCTTCGGCAATGTCGCCGGTTCCTGTGGTTACCCTGCCATCCGGAAGGCCGTTTTCGGCGATCGCCCGTTCATCCGGCACGATTTCAAGCGGAACTGATCCATCAGTAATTTCCTCAACCACCCATTCCGGCTGAAGCGGATTTAAGTTTTGCGGTAGTTGGGTGGTTTGAGCTGATGCATTGACTGATAGCACCGTTATGGCAAGGATGCAGGTAACGAAATGTGCAAATCGCAAAATCATGGTCAATCATCCGTAAGGGTTTCTGAAATCTCGATGCCGAAGCCCTCGAGACCAACATAATGGCGTTCTCTCGAAGCATGCAGTTTGATCGATTCTATTCCAAGATCACGCAGGATTTGAGCCCCAAGGCCGATTTCCAGCCATTCATCTTCGCGGGACTGGGCGGTGGCATGATTTTCCCGCTCACTTGCCTGTAACGCATCTTTCCAGCGGCCATGACCGGCTGCAACGCCGACTGAACCCTCACGAAGATAGACAATGACGCCGCGTCCGGCTTTTGACATTTTTTGCAGCATGTCCTGCAGTTGGTTTGAAGCGCCGAATGCGTCGTTGATGACGGATTCAATCTGCAGCCGGACCGGCACATTTTGTCCATCCCTGACATCACCGAAAACGACAGCAAGATGATGCATGGTGTCCCATTTGGTTTTGTAAGTGTAGGCTTGTGCGGTGCCAGCTGATGTATCAATTTCAAATGTATCAATCCGTTCGATCAGGCTTTCCTGCCTCTGGCGGTAGGAGATGAGGTCCGCTACGGAAATTGTCTTGAGATTGTGCGCTTCGGCGAAACCCAGAACCTGTGGGCCGCGCATAACAGTCCCGTCATCATTCACCAGTTCCGAAATGACACCCACTTCCGGCAGTTCAGCTAGCTTGCAGAGGTCTACAGCAGCTTCGGTATGGCCGGACCGCATCAGAACGCCACCTTCCTTTGCAACGAGCGGAAAGATATGCCCCGGGCGGGAAAAATCCTGTGCGCCTGAATTCGGATTTGCCAGTCCTCTTACGGTAGACGTGCGGTCATCCGCTGAAATCCCGGTTGTGGTTCCATGCTTGTAATCGACTGAAACGGTAAATGCAGTTGCATGGGGGTCGTCATTGTCTGCAACCATCGGATTGAGGTTCAACCGCTTTGCTTCCGTCACTGTCATCGGGGCACAAACAATTCCTGAAGTGTGACGGACAATAAACGCCATTTTCTCCTGTGTGCAATGCACCGCAGCGACGATCAGGTCACCTTCGTTTTCGCGGTCATCGTCATCCATCACCACAACGATTTCACCTGCTTCGAATGCGCGGATGGCATCCACAATCTTCTGCTGGTCGTAACCCATTAGATTTTTCCTGTTTGACCCCGATGCATGAGATAATGATCCGCCAAAGCACAGGCAACCATTGCTTCCCCGATGGGTACTGCGCGGATGCCGACACAAGGATCATGCCGTCCTTTGGTAACCACTTCGACTTCCTCGCCGCCTTTGGTTACCCCTTTTCTGGGTGTCAGCATGGAGGAAGTCGGTTTGACTGCAAATCGTGCAACAACAGGCTGCCCGGTCGAAATGCCGCCCAGAATGCCACCTGCATTGTTTGACAAAAACTGTACCTGACCATCATTGCCCATGCGCATTTCATCAGCGTTTTCAACACCGGTTATGCTGGCAGCTTCAAACCCGTTACCAATCTCCACGCCCTTGACTGCGTTTATGGACATCAGGTGGGATGCAATCTCCTGATCAAGTTTCGCGTAAACCGGCGCGCCCAATCCTGCGGGCACGTTTTCGGCAACCACCTCTATGACCGCACCAACCGATGAACCGTCCTTGCGGATGCCGTCAAGGTAGTCAGCCCATTCATCAATCACGGAAGCATCCGGACAGAAAAACGGATTCTGGTTCACCTGTTCCCAGGCCCAATTGTCACGGTTTATGGTCTTTTCGCCCATCTGTACCATGGCAGCCCTGATGGTGGCCTGGGGTACAATCTTCCGGGCAAGCGCACCGGCAGCAACCCTTGCGGCCGTTTCACGGGCGGAGGACCGGCCGCCGCCGCGATAATCCTGGATGCCGTATTTTATATCATACGTGTAATCCGCATGGCCGGGGCGATACCGTTCCTTGATTTCCGAATAGTCCTTCGAGCGCTGATCCGTGTTGCGGATCATCATGGATACCGGTGTTCCGGTGGTGATCAGGGTCTCGGCATTATCCTCATGCGGCATGACACCGGAGAGTATTTCGACCTCATCGGCTTCCCGCCGTTGCGTGGTGAATTTGGATTGACCGGGCTTGCGTTTGTCAAGAAAGGCCTGGACTTCAGCAAGGGTGAATTCAATGCCCGGCGGACAGCCGTCAACAACACAACCAAGGGCCGATCCGTGGCTTTCGCCCCAGGTCATGACTCTGAACAAATGTCCGAAAGAATTGAAAGACATTGATGATTCCAAAAATTACACTGCGTTCTTAGAGCAAACACGCTGGCTTGAAAAGCAGGGCAGCTGTGTCAAATGATTTGTTCTTCACCGTCAGAAAACAGGAATATCTTGTCTTGGGGAAATGCATATCTTGCCACGTCTTGCGTCGGCACGCCCGCCAGATAGTGGCGCATGACCCGGCCAACTGCGCCATGCGCCGAGATAATGTATTTCTGGTCCTTGTCCAGGCTGGTGTGCCAGTCTTTTATCCTTGCCAGAACATCTTCCTGACTCTCGCCGTTTTCAGGCCGGAAAGCCCAGGCATTCTGTTTTCTGTAGTAGTAGAGTTCCCGGTTCTGTTGTTTCAGTTCCGGTTGGGTAACGCCTTCCAGTACACCGTAGCTTACTTCCTTGAGGCGTTCATCAGTGGTGTAGTTTCCGGGTTCGAGTCCCATGGTATCTCGGAGAATATTCATGGTTTCCCTTGCACGTGACAACGGGCTGGAAATGAAAACGTAATCCTCTGCTTTTCCAAGCAGCGCGAAGAGTTTTTCACCATAGCCGCGCGCCTGCTCGCGGCCTCTGTCATTAAGGGGTATGTCGCGCTGTCCCTGAAATCTGAGTTCAGCGTTCCAGTCGGTTTGCCCATGCCGGACGTAATAGATCAGAGGTCCGGTCATTACGATCGTCCGCTAATCCTTGACTACGGAAATGTCTGGAGCATCAACGGCTTTCATGCCGACCGTGTGATAACCGGAGTCCACATGGTGCACTTCGCCAGTGACACCGCGGGAAAGGTCAGACAGCAGATAGAGTGTCGAGTCTCCAACTTCCTCGATTGTCACAGTCCGTTTCAATGGCGAATTGTATTCGTTCCATTTCAGGATGTAGCGGAAGTCACCGATTCCGGACGCAGCGAGTGTCTTGATCGGTCCGGCCGAAATTGCGTTCACACGAATGTTCTGATTGCCGAGGTCAACGGCGAGATATTTTACAGATGCTTCGAGAGCGGCTTTCGCAACACCCATGACATTGTAGTGCGGCATGACTTTTTCAGCACCGTAATAAGTCAACGTCACCATGGAACCGCCGTCAGACATGAGTTTTTCAGCACGCTGGGCAACTGCCGTAAAGGAATAAACCGAAATGTCCATGGTTTTGCGGAAATTGTCCGCCGTGGTCTCCACGTAACGTCCGGTCAATTCATCCTTGTCTGAAAACGCAATTGCATGAACCAGAAAATCCAGTTTGCCCCATTGCTTTTCAAGATTCTCAAAAACCGCGTCTATGGAACCTTCGTCCGTTACATCACATTCACCGGCGACGATAGCGCCAAGTTCCTCGGCAAGAGGTGCAACCCGTTTTTTGAGTGCCTCGCCCTGATACGTCAGCGCCAGTTCAGCACCCGCATCACTACATGCTTTTGCAATGCCCCAAGCAATAGAGCGCTTGTTTGCAACGCCCATTACCAGTCCACGTTTGCCAGCCATCAACCCGCTGGTATTACTCATCACCTGTTCTCCGGTCATCCAAAAAGGCCGGTCGAGTGACATCTTCCAATCCGGATTTTGTCTATAGCCGTTACCCTTTTCGGCCCGGTATGCCACAAGGTGTAAGTCATCGCAAGGCGCGGTTCATTCACTACTTTCATCATGCTTAAAGAAGTCAATGAGTTGTTCGAGATCATCCTCTGGTAATTGTATCGAAACCGAAACCAGAAGATCCCCGTGAACTCCGTTTTTCTTTGGTAAACCTTTGCCTTTAAGCCTGAAAATCTTGCCAGAACTGGTTCCGGAAGGGATTTTGAGTGAAAGCTTGCCATCCGGTGTTTCAACGGCCGTTTTGCCACCTAGGACCGCTGTTTTGAGGGCAACAGGGGCTTCTGTGCGTAAATCGCTGCCCTGTTTCTGAAAT
>JBCCYR010000085.1:0-8747 GCA_039189355.1 Pseudomonadota bacterium | reverse complement strand
TGGTAATCTTGCGAACTTGAGATGCCGGACTTTGCTTCACGCAGGGAAGCAAGAACCTCTTGAGTGTTATTTCCGATTGAGGAGACAATCCCCATTCCGGTTACAACAACACGTTTCATGGCGCATTCCTTTTGACTTGCGGCTTTATCCCTCAGGATGCCTTTTCTTTTGACAATCCGACTTTCAGATCTTTTGCAGAATAAATCTTTTCACCATCGGCTTTCAACCAGCCATCTGCTATTCCAAGAACAAGGCGGCCACGCATCACGCGTTTGAAATCAACACCGTATTCCACAAGTTTTGTATTTGGGGTAACCATGCCCTTGAATTTCACTTCCCCGGTTGAGAGCGCCATTCCATAACCGGGTTCTCCCAGCCATCCAAGATAAAATCCAGTCAACTGCCATAACGCGTCAAGGCCCAGGCATCCCGGCATGATTTCATTGCCGATGAAATGGCACGGGAAAAACCACAGGTCCGGCTTCACGTCCAGTTCGGCACGGATAAAGCCTTTTTCAAACTCGCCACCTGTTTCGGAAACTTGCGTGATCCGGTCAAACATCAGCATTGGCGGCGCTGGCAATTGTGCATTGCCTTGACCAAACAGCTCCCCGCGTCCGCAGCGCAGAATGTCTTCATAATTGTAGCTGGATTTTCTTTCACTCATTTAAATCAAGTGCTTTCGTATATTCTTCCGGTCAATATTTTCAGTCGTGTAGCACACCACCCACATCACTGCCAAAGGAAGTTTTGTAATATTCCGTGATTAAATCCACAGACCTGTGGCGATTTGGCTGCGACGTGTGGGCTATTGCAGCCAGATCACAATATAATTATATTATTGACGAAATTCGGTTTTCCGAGGAAAACAGTCTGATGAAAGACAAAAACATCGAAGACGCCCTGCGAAAGGCTTTTTTGCGGCCAACACGGCAACGTGTGGCATTGGCAGAGCTGTTGTTTTCAAAGGGTGACCGTCACATCGCAGCGGAAGATTTGTTCGAGGAAGCAAAGCAGGCGGGCGTGAATGTTTCCCTGGCAACCATCTACAACACGCTGCACCAGTTCACCAATAACGGACTTTTGCGCGCGATTTCGATTGATTCAACGAAAACCTATTTTGACACCAATATCGGCAACCATCACCACTTCTATGTTGAAGACACCAATGAAGTTGTAGACATGCCTGAAGGGTTTGTGTCGATCGACAACCTGCCGGAGCCTCCGGAAGGCATGGAAATCAGCCGCGTTGACGTGGTTGTAAGGGTTCGCGAGAACAAGTCGCTCCGGTAATTTTCCGCTGTCTATTGCTCAATAATTTCATCAGGGTATACGCCCCAGATGAATTTTTTCTCCAGATATCCCTCGACATCCTGAGCCGAAACGAGGCACCAGTTATCCTGACAGGACTTTACTTCTGTAACAACACCCGGTTCAACACGGGCGATCACACTGCTTTCCGTTGAAGCATCATCGTACAAATCTACAATCCCTTCGGTCGTATTCTGTTCACCCGGATTAACAATAACGGTCCTCTTTCCCGAAAGCAGGGAATGCAGGATCCAGCCCTCATTTCCTTCCGGGTCACGTACCTTGCGCCAGTTGTCATATTCCTGGATTATTTCTATCGGAAGGCCTTTTTTAAGATACAGCCACACAACCTTGAACTGCCTGCCGGGACCAATTCGCATGTTTACACGTTCGGATTTGAGACTAACAAATCTGGGGACAGGAAATCCCGTCTGACCCGTGCCGGCGGATTGCCCTTGCGCAGTCGAAACATGGGAAACGGTCAAAACCGGACTGATCAGCAAGCCTGAAACGAACCCAAACACAATGGGTCTCATCAAAAGTCCGGAAAGGAAATTTTTCATTAAATTCAACATTTGCCCCAAGCACTCCCGCAATGCATATTGTGTTAGCTTAAAGGTCTGATAAACAAATCACACCGTTTGTATATTCTTATAAAGCGTTATCAAGCGGTCAACAAATATCCGATCCCGGAAACTGGAACAAAAATAAATGAGCGGAAAAAAACCTGTCGTAGTTGTTACACGCAAACTGCCCGACTCCGTCGAAACCCGTATGCGGGAACTGTTTAACACAAGGCTTAACCTTGAGGACAATGCATTTACAGAAGATCAACTGGTTGAAGCCGTGCAGACCGCTGATGTACTCGTTCCGACGGTTACGGACAAAATCGATGAGGCCCTGATTAATAAGGCAGGGGATCAACTCAAGCTTATTGCAAATTTCGGGAACGGTGTAGACAATATTGATGTCGCCGCCGCCGCCAAAAAAGGCATCACAGTCACCAATACTCCCAACGTGCTTAGTGAAGATACAGCCGACATGACGATTGGCCTGCTGATCGCCGTTTCACGCCGTTTTGTGGAAGGGGCGCAGGCAATCAACAAGGGCCGCTGGGAAGGCTGGTCTCCCACCTGGATGCTTGGCAATCGCATATGGGGCAAACGGCTTGGCATCATAGGTATGGGCCGCATCGGCACAGCCGTTGCCAGACGTGCAAAAGCATTCGGATTGTCCATCCATTATCACAACCGTAATCCGGTCGCAGAGGTAACCGAGCAGGAACTCGAAGCAACCTATTGGGAAAATTTGGAACAAATGCTTCCGCGTGTGGATTTTGTATCTGTAAACTGCCCCTCAACCCCGGCCACCTATCACCTTCTGAATGAAGAACGGCTGGCTTTAATGCAAAAAGGCACGATCATCATCAATACAGCCCGTGGTGAAATCATCAACGAAGCGGCACTTACCAGCGCAATTACGCAAGGCCGTATTGGTGGGGCAGGGCTGGATGTATTTGAGCATGAACCGGCGGTTGAATCCGAACTGATGAACCTGGTCAAGAAAGGCAAGGTGGTGCTGCTGCCACACATGGGTTCTGCCACCAAGGAAGGCCGCATGGAAATGGGAGAGCGGGTGTTGATAAATATACGGACCTGGGCAGACAGTCACCGGCCACCTGACCGTGTACTCCCAAATCAGGAATAAACATGGTAGAAGCCGTCACTTTCGGATCAGCGATGGTGGACATCATTGCGGTCCTACAATCAGATTCGATAGAGCAGATTTCCCTGTCGAATGCCCATCAGCAGTTTCTGCTTGTTGAACCTGGAAGAAAGGTGGAAGCAAGCTCCATATCAACTCATATTGGAGGTGGTGGCCTCAACACCGCAGTCTGCTTGGCAAGGCTCGGGTGCTCCGTGTCACCCGTGGTCAAAACCGGAACTGATCCTTCAAGAGATCATGTCATTGATCACTGTGAAAAACACGGGCTTCTTAAAACCAGACTGCTAACAGATGAAATTCACAACACCGGCTCTGCGGTCATGATTGCAAGCCATGACAAGAATGCTGCAATCTTCACCCAGCGTGGTGCCAATACAACACTCGTGGCAAGTGATGTGGACGAGGTCTCTCCGCTTGATGCCGGTTTGGTTCATATTGCACCCCTTAGTGGTGACTCAGCAGACATGCTGCCAATTATTTCTGAACTTGCAAAACAGAAAGGCGCATTTGTCTCCTGCAATCCCGGTATCCGCCAGATCACAACCCGCACCAACACCGTTTTGACAGCAGCAAAGAACCTTGACCTGATTTCGATCAACGGTGCAGAAGCTGCTGCACTGATTCCTTGTCTTTCTGCGCTAAATGCCGACTTGATCTGGGCGAAACCAAATGAAAACGAGCCGATTCTGCGCTCACAGGAAAGCATTTTGAAGCTGGAACAGTTTTGCGAGGCGTTGCATGCCCATGGGCCTGACAATGTTCTTGTGACCTATGGCGGGGGTGGCGCGTATCTCTTTGATGGCAAAAAACTGCATCATCAACCGATTGTCTCTGCAGAAGTGGCAGGGACTGCAGGAGCGGGCGATGCGTTTGTGTCAACGCTTGCCTGGAGCTTGCACTCAGGCTTCACATCTGAAAATGCATTGCTAATGGCTGCCCACAATGCTTCGTCAGTTGTTTCTTTTGTGAATACGACAGATGGCCTTCTGGAAAGAGACGAACTGGAACGGCGGGCAGGTCTTTAATCTGCTGCTTTTGGGCTGTTATAATCCTTGCCGGCAGCAGTTTTTGGTAATGTCCATGTATCCGCCAGAACAAATTTCTCAATCCGGTTTTCTGCACTGGTTAAGCCAATGGTTTGACTGGGCGGTGCGGTATGGGGTGAGCGGCTATGACCGGGAAACGCGTCGAAGGCTATCGATCTGCAATATTGCCGGTTATCTTTCTGCCCTGTCGTCGCTCTCTTTTGCCATTAACTTTTCCACTTTCGACTTCATGGAAATGAAGTGGCTGATTGCCGGCAATCTGTTTTCAGCATTCATGACAACCACTGCCCCCTACTGGCACCGGTACAATGCTCTCGCCAGTCCAATTGTGCTTGCAACCACAGTTGCTGTTACCCTTTTCTTTTTCATTTCCGAACTTGGCCGGGATTCAGGTATCCAACTCAACTATATCGGTTCCGTTGCAATCGCTTTCGCAATCTTTGGTTTAAAGCATTTCCGCTACATAGTGGTTGTCGTAATTGTTTGTATCGTGGGGCATCTTTCTTCCTACTTTCTTTTTGAAACCGGACGGGTACAACATCTTGTCGATCAGGCATTCGTACAACAAATTTACATTCTTTCTGCCACTTCAATCATGCTCGTTCTGGCCCTGATAGTCTGGTATGCGTTTTCAATTGCAGCGGATGCGGAAGCAAGATCAGAGCAGCTCTTGTTGAATGTATTACCCGGTCCTATTGCAGAACGCCTCCGCGAAGAGCCCAGCAGATTGATCGCTGACCGCTTTGATGAGGCAAGCGTCATGTTTGCTGACATTGTGGGTTTCACGAAACTTGCACGCACCATGTCGGCCGAGGAACTGGTTACCTTATTGAACCGTATTTTCTCGGAGTTCGACAACATTGGGGATGAGTTGGGAACTGAAAAGATCAAGACGATTGGGGACTCGTACATGGCCGCTTGCGGCGTTCCAGAACCCAATGACATTCACACAAACAACATGCTTCTATTGGCCATGCGATTTCAGGACAGGCTTGAGGAGATTGCCAAAAGTGAAAAAATCGATCTCAAAATGCGCATTGGTATTGCGACCGGACCCATTACGGCTGGTGTAATCGGAAAGGCAAAGTTTGCCTATGACGTTTGGTCAACCACGGTCAACTTGGCTTCAAGGCTTGAAAGTTATGGGGAAGTTGGCCGTATACGGGTTTCGCAAGCGACCTATCAGGGCCTTAAGGACAAATATCGGTTCGAAAAGGCCCCGACCGAAAACCTCAAGGGTGTCGGTCGCGTTGTCAGCTGGTATCTGGTCAGAGATTAAAGCTTGCCTGCCTTTTCCAAAGTCTCCCAGGCATGGCGGACATATTCTGACTTGAAAGAGTGTCCTCCGGGATGAAGGCAGAAATTCAGAATTTCCCCTTCTGTATTTTTGGCGTTTTCACAACGCAAGTCTGCTGCCTCACTGGTTCCGTTCTTCTTGTAACCGCCATAGGTTGAGTACATGTCCAGAACCTCAGGTATCTGACCCTGATGCGCGTCGACGATTGGCCGTCCCATCAGGGGAACGATCTTGTCGCTTTCACCGTGAATATGAACCACGCTTGCAGGTGGGGTGTCGCAGGTCTTGGGCTCCGGTTCCCAGAAGGTTCCTGCCATTGGCGCAAACCCTGCAAAAAGCTGACTGCGGTGACAGATCAGGTTCCACACCATCATCCCACCTGCTGAAAAGCCGGTTGCCATCAACCGGTCTTGATCAATCGGAAACCGCTGGGTCGCATCCTCAATCACCGCATCAAAATAAGTAAGTTCGATTTTGCCATCGGTCTGGGTATTTCGTGGCACGCCCGGAATACGCCAGTCATCCTCGTAGGATTTGGTCGCAATGATCGCCACGCCCAGTTTGTTTGCCATTTCTGCCATGGACTGGTTGTTCATCATGCCTTTTGCGGTGCCGCGGTAGCCGTGGGCGTAAACAATAGCCCCAATCTTGTCAGTCCCGTTGTGGCTTTCAGGCATCAGGATACGGTAATGACGATCGCCTATATCACAATTGGAATCAGACCCGCAGGCATGGGATGCTGTCGAGACCACAGAAAGGGGAGTTAGCAAAATTGATGCAAGCAGTAACAATCTGATCATGATTTCTTACCCGGATTATCAGTTCACACACAGCATCAGATAGAGTGCCCCATGCAAATCAAAACCCTGTCATTCAGGATTGATCAAACTCCGGTTGAGCCGAAACCGCCAGAACCGCGTTCCGTTTCATTTGCAAGCGAAGCTTCCACAATCCCGACCTGCTGCACCGGCGCGATAATCATTTGGGCAATGCGCATACCGCGTTCGATACTGAACGTTTCTTCACCCAGATTGACAAGCAGCACCATGACTTCGCCGCGATAGTCGGCATCTATGGTTCCGGGTGTGTTGAGGCATGTGATTCCGTTTTTAAAGGCAAGACCGGACCGTGGCCGGACCTGTCCTTCGAAACCGCGGGGGATTTCCATGACCAGCCCGGTCGGAACAAGAATGCGTTTGCTTGGCTCAAGCGTCATGGGTTTGCCGACCGGCACGGCTGCGCGAAGGTCCATCCCCGCAGAATCAGCGGTTTCGTATGAAGGCAGTTCCAAACCTTCAGAATGGGGCAGACGGATGATTTTGAGCGTTGTCATATCTCAATTGTCTCTACATCAAAGTGCTCGATGATCCTGTTGACCAATCGTGCTGCGACCTCTTCCTTGTCCATTTTTGACCAGGATTCAACACCTGACTTTGACAAAAGTCTGACCGTGTTCTGATCCCCTCCCATGACACCACCTTCCGGCGAAACATCATTGGCAATGATCCAGTCGGCTTTCTTGCGTTCAAGCTTGCCCTTTGCATGTTCCTCGAGTCTCTCGGTCTCGGCTGCAAACCCAATCAACAGGTTTGGACGCTGTTCATGATGCCCGAGGCCTTTGAGAATATCAGGGTTCTCGGTCAATCTGAGTGAGTCCGGTCCCTTGCCGTTTTCCTTTTTCATCTTTTCATCGGCT
Organism: Pseudomonadota bacterium; assembly: GCA_039189355.1. Taxonomy (GTDB): domain Bacteria; phylum Pseudomonadota; class Alphaproteobacteria; order Rhizobiales; family Rhizobiaceae; genus JAALLB01. Next base: position 1,672 of record JBCCYR010000085.1, on the reverse strand, counting down.
TCATCTGCCGAACGCCAATCCGCAACTGCTGCTACCATGACAGCAATATCCGCAGGAAGCGCCGTCTCTACTGCTGTTTGCATTTCCCTTGCTGTTTGAACGTGAACGGTTTCGACGTTATCAGGATCGAGGATATTGACAGGTCCGGAAACCAGAATGACCTCCGCACCGGCTTTTCCCAAGGCTTGCGCAATGGCGTGACCCTGCTTGCCGGAAGAACGGTTGGCAATATAGCGGACTGGGTCTATCGGCTCATGGGTCGGGCCGGATGTTACAATCGCACGTTTACCTGAGAGCGGTTTTGGTAGATCCTGTGGTGTCAGAAGTTCTGATATGGCAGCAAGAATTTCCATAGGCTCCGCCATGCGTCCGACACCTGCTTCGCCACTCTCTGCCATTTCGCCTGCGTTTGGACCGACGAAGCGAATTCCGTCAGCGCGGAGTGTCTGCAGATTGCGTTGCGTTGCAGGATGAGACCACATCAGCGGGTTCATGGCGGGCGCAATCAATACAGGCTTGTCCGTTGCCATTAACACAGTCGAAGCCAGATCATCAGCATGGCCTCCTGCCATCTTTGCCATCAGGTCTGCAGTAGCTGGCGCAACCACAACCAAATCTGCTTCCCGGGACAACCGGATATGACCGATGTCATGCTCATCATCCCGGTCAAAAAGATCGGAAAATATCCGGTCATTGGCGATTGCCGAAACTGAAAGCGGTGTAACAAATTCCTGCGCCGCTCTGGTCATGACAGGCCGGACATGAGCGCCACGCTCGCGTAGCCGCCGGATCAAGTCCAGGCATTTATAGGCAGCTATTCCACCAGACATGACAAGAAGAATACGCTTGTCTTTCACACCAGGATAATCATTCGCCTCTATATGCGAGGCTGTATGCACCACTGGTGAAACGTCTACTTCCGTTGTTTCAACAGCAGCGGCTTTCAACCCATCCAGCAATATCCTTGCTTCTTCTTCCATGGATCGGCCATTGCTTGCGGCACGTTCTCGTAGCGCCTGCTTTGTCTTTTCATCGAGATTGCGAATGGTTATGCTGGCCATGCTGTTATTATATGATTTGATTGCATTGATTTCAATATGATGATTGCATTGATTTCATAGCCAGTTTGTGAAACAGAAGTGAGCCGGAAATCTGCAGTATTGCTATAAGCTACGACACAAATTCCAATTAAAACCGGATCAAATATAATGTCACGAATGGCGGGAATTTGCTGGCTTATTTTGCTCGTGCTTGTCTCGACTGCAAAGGCACTGGACAAGCCGGATATCCTTAAGCTTAGCTGGGAGATGTTCGCAATACAGGGGGCAGAAAAACAAGCAATTGTTGAACAACTGGCAGCAACCAAAGACAAGAGCCTCATCCCAACCTTCGTACTTGCCATGCGCTGGACGCGAAACAACATTTTTGTGGCGGAAGGTCTTTCAAAACTCGCGGGAGAAAAAATTACCGATTGGCATGACGCCTATGTCTGGCAGGAGCGCCATCCGGAAATTGTTCCTCACGAGACTTTCCGCGAAATCAAGTTGAGATTTTTGGAAGGTACGGACGAACGTTTCCCGGCCCTGTTCGCACCACCTTACGGGACCCGTGAAAAAATGAAAATCCGGCTTGAAGAAATCAGTTGGGGCGGCGCTCGCTTTGACAGTATTCC
>JBCCYR010000084.1:0-8830 GCA_039189355.1 Pseudomonadota bacterium | reverse complement strand
CAACTACTCAAGCCCGATAGCAACGAAAACTATCGCGGGTTGGTTACCAAACGGTTTAAGTCGAATCATTCGTTTATAATTTTGGTAAAATTGTAATGGTTTGTGATTGGCGCACTTGCCAAATTGTTTAACAGCAAGTCGGCAAACCGCCTATTGCAGCCACGTTTTCATGTATTATATTATCACTTCAAAGAAGCAGAATCTGATTTTCGGCTTCTTGAACATGCAACACAAATCCCAATCCTGTATCGATCCGCAATGAAGTCGCTAGAACCCATTATAATGCAAGACGATGACCACGCCGATAACGACAGCGGAACCGGCACCGGATTGGCAACAAAGACCAAACCGAAGACCAAGAAACCAAGTCTCTATCGGGTACTTTTGTTGAATGACGACTTTACACCGATGGAATTTGTTGTTCATGTACTGGAACGGTTTTTTTCGAAAACCCAGGAACAGGCAACACAAATTATGTTGCATGTTCACAACAACGGCGTGGGGGAATGCGGTGTCTATACATATGAGGTGGCCGAAACAAAGGTTACCCAGGTTATGGACTTTGCACAGAAACACCAACATCCATTACAATGTGTAATGGAAAAAAAATAGAACGGACAGAGATTTGCCCTCGTTTACAAACAGTCTGGAAAAAGCGCTTCACAAGGCCCTGACCTACGCCAATGACCGTAGTCAGGAGTATGCTACGCTGGAACATCTGCTTCTGGCACTCGTCGATGATGAAGATGCAGCTACTGTCATGAAGGCGTGCAATGTCAATCTTGAGCTTCTGCGCGAGAATCTGACAGACTACATCGATACGGAACTGGCCAACCTGGTCACTGGTTACAATGAAGATTCAAAGCCGACGGCCGGCTTCCAGCGCGTAATTCAGCGTGCGGTAATCCATGTCCAGTCTTCCGGTCGTGAAGAAGTCACAGGTGCAAACGTTCTTGTGGCCATTTTTGCAGAACGCGAAAGTCATGCAGCGTATTTCCTTCAGGAACAGGACATGACACGCTATGATGCAGTCAACTACATATCCCACGGCATAGCCAAGCGCGCTGGCTCTGCTGAAGTGCGGTCCGTGCGCGGTATTGATGATGATCAGGCTGCCATGGGCGATGAGGAAGCGCAGAAACAGGGGGATGCGCTTTCCAGTTACTGCATCAACCTCAACGAGAAAGCACAAGCAGGCCGTGTTGACCCGCTGATCGGACGTGAAGCCGAAGTTAACCGGACAATCCAGATTCTTTGCCGCCGGTCGAAAAACAATCCGCTTTATGTCGGTGACCCCGGTGTCGGCAAGACCGCCATTGCTGAAGGCCTGGCCAAACGCATCGTTGAGAAAGATGTGCCTGAAGTATTGCTCGACAGCACCATCTACTCGCTCGACATGGGCACCCTGCTCGCCGGAACCCGTTATCGTGGTGACTTCGAGGAGCGCCTGAAGCAGGTGGTCAAGGAAATCGAAGAGACCCCCGGCGCAATCATGTTCATCGATGAAATCCATACCGTGATTGGTGCAGGCGCCACTTCCGGCGGCGCAATGGATGCTTCCAACCTTTTGAAGCCGGCGCTTTCTTCCGGCACGATTCGCTGCATTGGTTCGACAACCTACAAAGAGTACAGGCAGTTCTTTGAAAAAGACCGCGCGCTGGTTCGCCGGTTCCAGAAGATCGATATCAAGGAACCATCCATTCCGGATTCCATTGAAATCATGAAGGGCCTCAAACCTTACTTTGAGGAATTCCATTCACTGAAATACAGCGATGATGCGATGAAGGCTGCGGTTGAGCTTTCCGCGCGTTACATCAACGACAGGAAGCTGCCGGACAAGGCCATCGATGTGGTGGACGAGACCGGTGCTTCGCAAATGCTTCTTCCTGCTGAAAAACGCAAGAAGACAATTGGCGTCGAAGACATCGAGGCAACCATTGCAACCATGGCGCGTATCCCGCCCAAATCCGTATCGAAAGACGATGCAGTTGTATTGTCCAACCTGGACACACAACTCAAACGCGTCGTGTACGGTCAGGATGCAGCGATTGATGCACTTGCGGCGGCCATCAAGCTTTCACGTGCCGGTTTGAGAGAACCGGACAAGCCGATCGGCTCCTACCTGTTTTCCGGTCCGACTGGTGTCGGCAAGACAGAAGTTGCACGCCAACTCGCCAGTGCAATGGGCGTGGAATTGCTACGGTTTGACATGTCCGAATACATGGAGCGTCACACGGTTTCCCGTTTGATCGGCGCGCCTCCGGGCTATGTCGGCTTTGACCAGGGCGGCCTTTTGACCGATGGCGTGGACCAGCATCCTCATTGCGTGTTGCTGTTGGACGAAATCGAAAAAGCACATCCGGACCTGTTCAACATTCTTCTGCAGGTAATGGATCACGGCAAGCTGACCGATAACAACGGAAAGCAGGTCGATTTCCGCAATACGATTATCATCATGACCACGAATGCCGGCGCTTCCGACATGCAAAAGGCAGCAATCGGCTTTGGCTCAACCAAACGCACGGGCGATGACGAAGAGGCCATCAACCGTCTGTTCGCGCCTGAATTCCGCAACCGTCTTGATGCAATTGTCCCGTTTGGCACTTTGCCGACCCCGGTTGTGCACAAGGTCGTTGAGAAATTCATCATGCAGCTTGAGGCACAGCTGGCCGAACGCAATGTGACTTTCGAACTGTCCGAGGATGCAGTTGGATGGCTTGCGAAGAAAGGCTTTGACGACAAGATGGGCGCCCGCCCGCTTGGCCGGGTCATTCAGGAGCACATCAAGAAGCCATTGGCAGATGAAGTTCTGTTCGGCAAGCTGAAACGTGGCGGCACAGTCAAGGTTACCCTGGTAACCGATGACGACGGCAAGGAAACGCTTAAACTCGATGCCATCGAGGACAAGCCTGCCAAACCCAAGCGTGCACCAGCAAAACCGAAGACAAAGGCTGCTGCAACAAAAGCCAAACCCAAGCCGAAACCACGCGGCAAAGGCAGTGGCGGACGTGGCGGCTCTGTTCCGAAAGTGCCTTTGAAAACCTGATTTTGACCACTTCCTGTCAAAGCTCTTGAAGGTTTCTTAACGCCTGAATGCTAACCAGTCCCCGGACACTTTCATGTCGGGGGACACTATGCAATTGCGTTACTCGCTTTGTCAGAAACTTCATCTGCAGCCTGCGGAACTGATGATGCTGACCGTTGGTATTGCAGCTGGAATCGTTGACATCATGCTGATCCTCTCCAAAGGATCAGAAATTGACATTCCGGCATATGGCGGCCTGCTGGCACTCATCCTGCTGGTTATCCCGCTTGGCATGTTTTATCGCCTCAAGGGACGCAGTGAGCGGATTGCCTCGGCCCTTATTTGCACCGGCGCTTTCATCTTCTTCTCCGCCTGCCTGTCACTTTTCAATTATCTATTGCTGCCAATTGTGCGCCCGCTGATTGATGTGCCGATCGCACAGGTCGATGCACTGTTCGGTTTTTACTGGCCGAACGTCATGGCCTTTGCGGCAGAAAATCCGATCCCGACCTTCATTCTCAAAGTCGCCTACATGACCACCATTCCGCAATTTGCCATGCTGGTTGTGATTTTGGGGCTCTCGGGCCGGATGCGTGACCTGCATGTGATGATCACATCGGTCACTATCACCGCTACGCTGACGATTTGTTTCTGGGGGCTTTTCCCGACGCTGGGTGCGAAATCAATGTACATTCTGACACCGGAAATGTGGGCAGCGATCAACCCGATTGTAAATGAAGAATACGCGAAAGATCTTCTGCATATCGGCGAACACGGGCCCGGGCTTATTTCACCAAAGGAAATCCGCGGGTTGATCGCGTTCCCGTCTTATCACGCGGTGCTCGCCTTCACAGCCATTTACGCTGCACGAAACATCCCCGTTTTGGCACAGTTCTTCCTTGTTCTGAACCTGTTGATCCTGCCAGGCATCTTCATTCATGGCGGTCATCACCTGATGGATTTACCGGCCGGATTTGCGATGTTTGCATTCGGCACCTGGCTCGCAGCACGCGCCGTTCACAGCGATTATGAACATCGTGGCGCACCTGCTTTTGTTGCAAACTGATATCAAAGGTTACCGGAATTACGGCTTAATCGTCACACTTTCTACAAAATGCCCGATTGAGGCCCGACTGCGGTCTCAATTGGGTGTGAGACTCTCCCGGTCAAATTACAGCGGGAGACCCTACCATGGAAGCCATCAACCAACTCAAAACCCTCCGGGACGAAGCACTGCAACGCCTGCAGAACAACCCGGACTACAAGCTGCTAACCTCTCTTGATGACCTGATCGTTGACCTTGAAAACGTCACGAATACAGGGCGCCCCAAGTTCAAGATTATTGACGATGAAACAGATGAGGTGGCGACACAAGCAGAGCTCAACGAAACTGTTGAAGAAGCATTCGAACAGATAAGTGCTGAAATCGAAAGTGAAGAAGCTGCTCTGGACCCCGAGTCAGAAGACCAGCCCAAGTCCTTCGTTTCATTCAGCTAAACAGTGAAGAAAAGTGGCAGAGGCTTTTGCCCCTGCCAGCCTTCGCTCAACTTGCACGTTGGTTGCGATAAGACCATTTCAATGCAGTCGTCAACACGTATATCATCAGCCACATTCGGAAGAAAGCAAATGCGGTCTGATAAAAGATGTAGATTATCGTTTGCAGTCGCGCATCTGTTGTCACATCTGCCATTAGAAATCCCAAAAATTTCAACTGGTTGTAGTTTATAAAATGCATGCATGCCGTTAGCACGATGACGGATATAGCCATTGCAAGCCAATGCTCACCAAGTGATTTCAGCAATTCTTGCCATGTGACAGGTCGCTCTGTTGCACTGGCGATCACCCACAAGAACACCATTACACCCATGATGGAAGATGCAATGCGTGTAACGAAAAAACCGCTTGTATAGACCATTCCGTCAAATGCGACGAAAAAGCTTCCAGCCCAATAAACTACTGAGGACAGCTCTCGAGCACCTTCGTCATTCAGGTCCAGACTTACAGCAAGAAAAAGATAAAGCAGAATGATTCCGAATTGAAACCACAACACTTTCTTTATCACGTTTTTCATCAGGCGTATTTTACCGGCAAGCGAGAAACCGCCGATTACCGACCTTCCGCCACTTTCGGTAACGATGGAATGTGCTGTTGCGCTGAATGCCATAAACACCAAACACTGAACCAGCAAGACTTCTATGACAATTGTCTTGCCTGCAATATGCCCGAATGCTCGTAACGCGGATGCAAGCAACAGCCAAGGAACAGCTTCAGAAATTCGAAACGGGCCGAATTGATCAAGCACAACTCCCGTTTGCCGGACTGCTGCTTTTCTTCCAAATGTTTGCATCAATGTCCTCGCCTGTTAGATCGAGAACTGTAAGTAATAATGATGTATTTTTTGTTATTGATATAATTAAATCGAATGAAAAAATTTAAACTCCAAATTATCTTGTCTATCATTCCGTCCCGGTAGGTTTTCCATCGATACTGCGGAGGTTTTTTCTCCGCCAGTATTCCCGGACCCCCTCTTCGCCCATTTCTTCATAGAACGGCAAAAGCTCTTCAGGGCCGCGCTGGTGATCCAGAGTCATTTTCGGCACACCGGTTCCACAAGAAGTCTGTACCAGATCAATTGCAAGCCTGAATACCTGTCTTGAACCTGCAAACTCATCGAAGTGGCCGGCATACTGATGCCAGTCACTGTCGTGCGGATGAATGACTGCCGCCTCCCCATACACACGCACAATACGGGCGTCTGCAGCAAATTCACAGAACATCAGGGTCATGCGCGGAAACTCGCGCACATGGGCAGCCGTTTCATTTCCGCTTCCCGTAAGGTTGAGCCAGACAATCGTCTGCTGATCCATCACCTTTAACGTATCCATGCCTTTGGGTGACACGTTGACCCTGCCTTCTTTTGCGGCAGTTGCCACAAAAAACATGGGCTGCGCTTCTATGAACTTCTGTAGCGTCTCATTCAGCTTTCCTGTGGTTGGCATGGCGTCTCTCCTTTTGTGGTCCGGGTTTGGACAAGCTGGCTTCCCAAAACGCCTGTCATGACCATGGTGCCGCCCAGAATAGTGATTAGCGGCGGGGTTTCGAAAAGTATCAGCATCGCCAGAACTATTGCAAACGGTGCTTCGAGCGAACTGAGCAAGGCTGTTTCGCCGGATGGCAAGCGTTTTGCCCCCTCAGCAAGTGCAACCGAGGCTATGGCGAAGACCAATCCGAATGCTGCCAGAATGATGATTTCATAATGAGAGATCGCAAACGGATTTGAGAGCACAAGAGCCGGAGGCAGGAGAAACACAGACATCAGTACGGAAGGCCCGGCAGCCGGAATGTCCGCAAACTTCCTGTAAATCACCATGATGGTGGCAATTACGATTGTCATCCAGAGCGCAAGCAGGTCTCCGGCAAGATTGATGGTCTCGAGCGAACCGCTGACGATCAACGACACTCCGGCAAAAGCTACAATACAACCCGAAACTGTCGGCCAGCCCGGCTTTTCCCTTATCCAGAACCAGGCAAACAGGGCGGCAAGCAGTGGTGCTGCTGCATAGATCAGGGAAACGTTGGCAATGGAGGTCAGTTTGAACGCCGGAATAAAGGCTGCTGTGCCTGATGCCCCGATGATACCGACAATCCAGCCCCATTTGCCCATTTCCACAAAATCATAGTGTACCGAGCCACGGGCAAAAATGTAGACGGTCGTGAAGATTGCGGCGAACAGCCCGCGCCAGAAAATCACCTCCCAGGCCCCGGCCTCCACGCCTTTCGTAAACAATCCTGCTGTCGAAAAGACAAGCGCCGAGACGAGCAGAAGCAAAATTCCCGTTTTGCGGTCAGTATGAGTCACCATTGGGTCTCCGGATTTCTCTCGGAATCCGCCTTAGCAAACCCTATACTGACAGCACTGTGTCAGCAGTGATTTGCTACCCACCGCTCAAAAAGGACATCCAGTTGCAGAGAACCGACCGGCTATTTGAAATCATCAGCATGCTGCGCGCTGCCACCAAACCGTTGACGGCAAAGACGATTGCCGAACGGCTGGAAGTCACACCACGCACGGTCTACCGCCATATGGCGACACTACAGTCGATGCGCATTCCCATCGACGGGGAAGCAGGTGTTGGGTACATCATGCGGCCTGGTTATGACCTCCCTCCCCTCAATTTTGATGTGGAAGAACGTGAAGCAATCATGGTCGGCCTATGTATGCTCAAACGTACCGGTGACCGGAAATTGCAAACTGCCGCTGACCGGGTTTTTGACAAGATCGGAGACAGCTGGTCAGAACCCCTCGGATTACAGGTTTCAGACTGGGGCATTGAACAAACGGACAGTTCGGTTTTTCAAAGCCTGCGCAATGCGGTCAGAAATTCCGAGAAGCTGAAAATCAGATATCTTTCGAAGGATGACACTGAAACCGACCGGACGATACTCCCCCTGGTTCTCACCTACCATGTGCAGGTGGCTGTCTTGGGCGCGTGGTGTGAACTGCGGGAGGGGTTCAGGCATTTCAGGGTCGACCGCATTTCCCTTGTCCAGTTAACCGGCGAAACTTTTGCCGAAGATGCCCGGCGGTTGAGAATGGAACTGGAAGCTGTCAAACAGGAATGAGTTGCAACTGTTCCGGTGACTTTCATGCCAGTAAAACTCAGCCCTTATGCCCATCCCGGCTCTTTTTCAAAACTTGAAGAGCGGTGGCGAAAGGTACCCGTCGCTGTTGCGGTCGATATTCATCCCGCAGCCTGCCAGATTGATCCGGCCATAAGGCCGCTTTGCCCAACGGGGAAACAACCCGGACTGTTTGGCCGGGCGCTCACCGTTCTTTGTGAACCGCCGGATTTCGGGGCGGTGCTTCATGCGGCAGACATGATCAAACCGGGTGACGTCATGGTTATCGCAGCAAATGGCAATGCCGAAACCGCCATAATTGGCGAAATCGTCAGCGGGCATGTGCGCCGCCGCGGTGGTGTCGGGGTTATCTGTGATGGTGCCGTGCGGGACGTCGGCGAGCTGGCAAATTGGGACAACTTCCCGGTTTTTTCCCGTCATGTCACCCCGCGCGGCCCTGCAAGCGCCAACTCCGGTGCGATCAACTGTCCAGTTCAGTTCGGAGGACAGACAGTTAGTCCGGGCGATCTTGTTTTGGGCGATAATGACGGGCTGGCAAGACTGACACCGGAAATGGTTTCAGATTTCATTCAAGCTGCAGAAGCAAAACTGGAACTGGAAGCTGAATGGGTCCAGCGCCTCACCAATGGTGACCCGGTTGAGGCGGTATTTGGGCTGGAAAAGCCAGCATCTTAGTGTTCTGCATATGTATTTGATGACCGCCATGCGGACAAAGCCTTTGTTCTTACATAAACAAAGTTTGTCAGCGCATTCATATCACAGATGCCATGTCGGAATATAATTCATACGATCAGCAGGTTGTCGTAGCGGCGATTTTTTCGGTAATTCAACCCTTATAGCCAAAATTGGTCATGCTCTAAATACGCTTCTTTGTGACATTCCAAAAAGAGAGAATCCGGAGCTTTATTTTGAATATTTCAGCCGGCAATATTTTTGGACCTGAAAACAGCATATTCTTACCGCTTGCGATTGAGAAAATGCATCTTGATGAATTTGTGTCGGATCTACAATCTGTGTCCCTGGTGGAGGAGGTGTGGTCTGTTCTTGTAAAACAAGCATCTGCCGCCGGATTTGAATTCGTCACCTATGTTAACAAACGGGCTGGCGGAAGATCTGAAACACCTTTGGCGCTGTCAAACTTTCCTGCGTGGTGGCAAGAGTTTT
>JBCCYR010000083.1:0-8876 GCA_039189355.1 Pseudomonadota bacterium | reverse complement strand
GCCTCCCGCCCGCCAGCTTGTCTCAACAGGACCGCCGCCTTCACCTGCCCGCATGATTTGCGCAACAGCCAGCCTCACACGGGTCGGTATCTGTTCGGATTGACGGAAATACTGATGGGCAACTTCTTCCAGGGTAATTCCGTCAAGTGCGACGACGCCCTGATAGCGTTGCATGTCCGCACCCTGATCAATGGTGAGCGCCATCACACCCTCTCCCAGCAATTCCCGTGGCGATGCCCTGTTCTGTGCAGCCGCTTTTTCAATCGCAGCCTCATCAAACCGAGCATAAGCCCTCACGCTCCCGGGCGTTGAAAAATCAACAACCGTCAGGGAAACCGGCCCATCGGACTGCGTTTGCAGTATGAAATTGCCTTCAAACTTGAGAGAACTGCCGAGAATAATCGTGAGAACGATGAGTTCCCCCAAAAGAAACCCTACGTCCTGCGGGTAAGCATGACGTTTGAGTATTGTATCGAGTAATGGACCAACCTGTATTGCACGCCCTCGTACATCAAGCGGTTCCACCGCAAATGGCACAACGACATCATCGCCGACAAACTTGTAATTGGATGAGAGATTTTCTTGAGTAGTCATTCGAAACACCAGGAGAGAATGGCTTTTTGCGCGTGAAGCCTGTTTTCAGCTTCATCAAACACAACAGACTGCGGGCCATCTATTACCGCATCTGTTACCTCCTCCCCACGGTGAGCCGGAAGACAATGCATGAAAATCGCATCCCCACCAGCCAGTGACATAAGCTTTTCGTTTACCTGAAACGGCTGAAATGTGTTGTGCCCACAAGCCTCATCTTCAAAACCCATGGAAGACCAGGTATCTGTCACAACACAATCCGCAGCGGCAACAGCAGATTCCGGATTATTGCCCATTGTTACATTTGCACCCGATGCCTTGGCCTTCTCGATAACCGATTGCTCAGGCCCTCTTCCCTCCGGAACCGCTATGTCCAGATCATAGCCGAACACAGCTGCACCCTCGATCAGGGAATTCAGGACATTGTTTCCATCTCCCGTCCAGGCAAGTTTCTTGCCACGCGCAGTTCCGAAGCTTTCTTCAATCGTCATGACATCAGCCATGATCTGACAGGGATGCGTATCATCTGTCAGGCCGTTGATAACCGGCACGGTTGCATTCTCGGCCAGCTCAAGCAGTCTGGAATGCGAAGTTGTCCGGATCATGATTGCATCTACATAGCGGGACAGAACACGGGCGGTATCGGCAATTGTTTCACCCCTGCCCAACTGCATGTCGCTACCCGAGAGCAGAATGGTCTCGCCACCCAACTGACGCATGCCCACGTCAAAAGAGACCCGCGTGCGGGTTGATGGTTTGTCAAACACCATGGCAAGCATCTTGCCTTCAAGCGGACGATCATTTCTGTCGCCACGTTTAAAGGCATGCGCGGATTTGAGAATGCCGTGCAGTGAACCGGAATCCACTGCCGATATGTCCAGAAAGTGCTTAATTGGGGAAGACATGATTTTTAACTGTTTTGGCTGCGTACAACGGTCAGTGCTGCAACCATTTTCTGGTGCACCAAACGGATTTCTTCTTCGGTAATTACCAACGGTGGTACGATCCGTACGACGTTGTTTCCAGCCAAGACGACCAGCAGACCCTGATCACGCATGGCCTGCATGATTTCAGCGTTTGGAACTTTTGCCTTCATGCCCATCAGGAGGCCCGAGCCACGCACGTCTTCCAAAAGGTCCGGAAACGTGTCCAGCAATTCAGCAAGGTGTTGACGGAAAAGCAGGGCGCGTTTTTGCACGCTTTCGAGAAACCCGTCTTCCAGAACAACATCCAGAACCGCATTGCCCATTGCCATCGCCAGGGGATTGCCACCAAAAGTAGACCCGTGCGTTCCCAGAACCATGGCAACTGCAACCTCTTCACGTGCGAGACAGGCACCAAGCGGGAACCCGCCTCCAATGCCTTTGGCGATTGCCATGATATCCGGTACAATACCGTGCAACTGGTGCGCAAACAGTTTGCCGGTCCGCCCAACACCTGTCTGCACTTCATCAAGGATCAGCAACAGGCCGTGCTTGTCGCACAGTTCCCTAAGCTCCCGCAAACATTGTCCGGGAACTTCACGCACACCACCTTCACCCTGAACCGGCTCCACAAGAATTGCAGCGGTCTCATCGTCAATGGCGGCCTCGAGCGCATCATGATCGCCGAACGGCAATGAGATGAACCCTGGAGCTTTGGGGCCAAAGCCTTCAATATACTTTTCCTGTCCGCCTGCAGCGATCGTAGTAATGGTCCTCCCGTGAAACGCGCCTTCAAATGTAAGGATATTGATACGTTCAGGATTGCCGTTCGCATAATGAAACCGACGTGCGGTCTTGATTGCACATTCCATTGCTTCCGCGCCCGAGTTTGTGAAAAATACGCGGTCAGCAAACGTATTTTCACAAAGGCGGCCGGCAAGTTCTGCCTGACCGGGAATTGTGAACAGATTGGACAGATGCCAGATACCATCAGCTGCGGTCTTCAGGGCTTCAACGAGATGTGGATGTCCGTGCCCCAGGGAATTAACCGCAATACCTGAGGTACAATCGATATATTCGTTCCCATCGGTGTCAAACAAGCGCGCACCTTCGCCTCGTGCAAACTCGACTTTTGGAGGTGCATAGACGTCAAATGTATGTTGCTCTTTACCCATGGCTTTACCCGGTCTGTGGTTATGTAAACGCTTCAAACAAAAAACCCGTCATCTTGACGGGTCTCAAAAAACCAAACTATGTTTGACTTCCCTTGAAAATACTGACCTTGAAGCCACAGGTCAAGCACAACAATCAAGCTTGCAGGTTTTGGTTTTCCGGATTTTTCAATTCAAGAATTGTAATTCTGATTCAAGTTTCCACAATTAAATGAAATTCGATTCCCATAGTTGGGGATATTCAGAAAAAATGATTCGTTCACTCATCCGGACTCTTGTGTTGGGAGTCTGCGGCTGGTTTAGTTCCCTAGAGTAACGTGGTGACGGATCCTGCAGCGGGCACTGGCAGGAATAACAAAAACAAGAATCTTTCAGCTGAAACACAGCCTGTTTCAGTACGGGGACTGATTCTGCAAAAAATGGAGAATAACAAAGTATGTCCTGGACAGACGAGCGTGTGGCAATCCTATCAAAACTCTGGGCTGACGGCTTGAGCGCAAGCCAGATTGCGGCTGAGTTGGGTGGCGTAACACGGAATGCGGTAATCGGAAAAGTGCATAGGCTGGGATTGTCCGGTCGTGCGAAACCAAGTTCATCGGGCGCCAAACGCGTTAAACGTACAACCCGAAGCAATGGGTACAATGCGCGTCCCAGAACAAGTGCACGGGTCCCGGCCACAAACAAAGCCGACGGGCTTAATTCAGCTGCCAGAATTGCAGTTGAAGACATGGTGGCACCTGAATCCAAAAAGCTTGAACTGGTTGAATTGACAGACAAGACCTGCAAGTGGCCACACGGTGATCCTGCAACGGGCGATTTCCACTTCTGTGGAAACAAAACCAAGGATGGCATGCCATATTGTGAATACCATTGCAGGTTGGCGTTTCAACCTACGGCTGACAGGCGTCGCGAGAAGCGTGTCGTAAACGGCTAATCAATACTACGGACTGGCCGGCACATGACTGGCCAGTTTACTGGATCGCAAACTTGTCGTTCAGGGAGTATCCTGCACCGCGAACCGTTCTGATGGGATCAATCTCCCTGCCACGGCACACGGCGCGTCTCAGCCTTCCTATGTGGACATCAACCGTGCGCTCATCGACATAATTGTCGTGACCCCAAACACCATCCAACAATTGTTCGCGTGAGAAAACGCGGCCCGGCGCGCTCATCAGGAATTCCAGAAGCTTGTATTCGGTTGGCCCCAGACGTACTTCCCTGCCATTTCGATGCGCCCTGCGGGTTTCCCGGTCCAGTTCTATGTCGCCTGCCTTCAAAAGAGAAGAAATCTTCTGAGGGTTTGACCGTCTAAGCATGGCTTTTACACGCGCCATCAGTTCGGGCACGGAAAACGGCTTCACAACAAAGTCGTCCGCACCGGTTGAAAGCCCTCTTACGCGCTCCGACTCTTCGCTGCGGGCAGTCAGCATAATGATAGGCAATGTTTCGGTCTCGTTGCGCAGGCGAACGCGGCGGCACAATTCGATACCGGAAAGGCCAGGAAGCATCCAGTCAAGCAGCAGGAGATCTGGCACTGTTTCGCGAAGCCTGATCTCGGCATCATCGCCGCGCATCTGAACTTCAACTTCATAACCCTCTGCTTCCAGATTGTACCTCAAAAGCTCGGCCAGGGCATCTTCGTCTTCAACGACCATGACTTTTGGATGCATGACAAATCCTCTACTTCATTCAGTTCCGCATTGCCTTCGTGCCAAGTGGCCACGAATTCCGGTATTGCATTGTTACTGTTCAGTGTTGATCTCGTAGCTGCCTGTAACAATGTAATGAATGGTTTCAGCAAGATTGGTCACGTGATCGCCAACACGTTCAAGGTTCTTGGCACAAAAGAGCAAATGCGTGCAGTATGTAATGTTACGCGGATCTTCCATCATGTAGGTAAGAAGTTCGCGGAACAATGAAGTATAAAGGCTGTCAATCTCGTCATCGCGATCCCAGACATGGCACGCCTTTTCAACATCTTTTGAAACATAGGCATCAAGCGCATCTTTCAGTTGCTCCAAAGATACATTCGTCAGATGCTGCAAACCCCGCTGAAGTTTTTTGGGCGGCAGGTTATCCTCAATCTGAAAAGACCGCCTGGCAACATTCTTGGCCAAATCGCCAATCCGCTCAATATCGGTTGCCATTCTCAAGGCACCAATGGCTTCACGAAGATCCTGGGCCATGGGCTGGCGCTTCGCAATCAAGAGAACGATATGATCGTCTACCTCGACCTGAAGGGCATCGAGAATCTTGTCGTCGGCAACAACGGACTGACCCAGACCCTTATCAGCACTCAGCAAGGAGCTAACCGAACGTGCCACCATGCTTTCAGCATTGCCGCCCATTTCAGATATCTTGGTCACCAGAAAATTCAGATCGTCATCAAATGCTGTAACTGTATGTTCGCTCATTTGTTCATTCCTTACCTGTATTCAAGCAGGTTTATCCGTAGCGGCCTGTAATGTAATCCTGTGTCTTCGGATCGCTTGGGTTTGTGAAAATTGTATCGGTTTCATCCACTTCAACCAGATTGCCCAAATGGAACATCGCAGTACGCTGCGAGACACGTGCAGCCTGTTGCATTGAGTGCGTAACGATCACGATCGTATAATTCTCGCGCAACTCATCAATCAATTCTTCAACTTTCGCAGTGGCGATCGGGTCAAGTGCGGAACAAGGCTCGTCCATCAGGATTACTTCAGGGCTGACCGCGATTGCACGAGCGATGCAAAGGCGTTGCTGCTGACCACCGGACAGGCCGGTTCCAGCCCCGTCAAGTCTGTCTTTTACTTCATCCCAAAGACCGGCTTTCTGCAAACTGGTAGAAACAATTTCTTCAAGTTCTGCCTTGGTGCGTACAAGCCCGTGAATGCGAGGCCCGTAAGCGATGTTCTCGAAGATCGATTTTGGAAAGGGGTTCGGTTTCTGGAACACCATGCCGACCCGGGCCCGCAGCTCCACAACGTCAATGTCGCGATCGTAAATGTCTTTTTCATCAAGCGTGATTTCACCGCTCACGCTGCATATATCAATTGTATCGTTCATCCTGTTGAGACAGCGCAGGAATGTGGATTTGCCACAGCCCGAAGGACCGATCAATGCCATCACCTGCCGCTCTGGAATATCAAGGTTTACATCAAAAAGTGCCTGTTTTTCTCCATAATGGACTGAAACGTTTTTGCCGGCCATTTTGATTGGATTGTTTGACATCTCAGCCACTTTTTCTTCCTGTTGTTCTGCTGTCAGCATATTCATAAAATTTACTCCCTACCAGCGGCGTTCGAAGCGTTTGCGTAACAGGACTGCGACAGCGTTCATGGCCACCAGGAATGCCAGCAGAACCATAATCGCGGCCGAGGTTTTTTGTTGGAAACCAGGTTCCGGGAAATCAGCCCACATATAGATTTGTACCGGAAGCACGGTAGCCGGATCGGTAAAGCCGCCAGGGATATCGACCACAAACGCCACCATGCCGATCATCAGAAGCGGAGCAGTTTCACCGAGCGCCTGCGCCATGCCGATAATTGTTCCTGTGAGCATTCCGGGCATTGCCAAGGGAAGCACATGATGGAATACGGCCTGCAGCTTTGAAGCGCCAACTCCAAGTGCAGCTTCGCGGATTGATGGCGGGACCGCCTTAAGCGCTGCGCGTGACGCAATGATGATGGTCGGCAATGTCATGAGCGCCAACACCATACCGCCGACAAGCGGCGCCGAGCGCGGCAGGCCAAAAAAGTTCAGGAATACCGCCAGACCAAGCAGACCGAACACGATGGATGGTACTGCCGCGAGGTTGTTGATGTTAACTTCAATCAGCGCCGTTAGGCGGTTCTTGGGTGCAAATTCTTCCAGATAAATCGCTGCCGCAACGCCAAGCGGGAACGACAGTATCAGCGTAATGATCATCGTGAAGAAAGAACCCACTACCGCACCCCAGACACCTGCAAGTTCCGGTTCACGGCTTGCACCTTTTGAGAAGAAAATATTGTTCCAGCGGCTTTCGATGCGGCCTTCCTCGACAAGTTTGTCGATCACGGCCACTTCCCGGTCAGAAAATTTCCGGTTGTCTTCAGTTTCCTCAATAATGTGCATTGTCCATTCACCTGCAGCAGCACTTGTGCTTGTGGGAGGGACAATCACATCACCTTTCGCAGAATTGGAATCCACTTCTGTCACCTTGATGGTGCCACCCGCAATTTTGAGAAGAAGGGATGGCATGGACGAGTCCAAGGCTTCAGCAGTATTGGTTGCGTTTTTGCGGGCAATCAGGGCGTCGAAGTTGTTCTTGGCGGTTGCAATTTGCTGCTCAAGAACTTCGGCCTGTTGAATAGCGGCTTCCACCGCTTCGGTATCCTGGGAATTTGCTTTTATCGCAAGCTGCTGATCGAGACTGCGCTGCAATGCGGCCATGCGCCTTCTGAATACTTCTGCACTTTGGCCGATCGCTACCTTGGCTTCATTCAGGAAATCGCGAAATACACCTGATCCGGCTTCAATTGTTACTTCACCCTCGGTTCCGGAAACATCAATCAGCGTGTCCGGCCGGGTCAGCGTCGCTTTTGCCGTCAGACCTTTGAGATACAAATCAGCGAAATCGGATACAGGAACACCGAAATCCGCGTTTTGGCCGGCAAGGCTTGTGTCTTCGATTACGGCGTTGCGCAATTCAATGCCCGCGCCGCCGGAAACAACACTGCGCGCCAGTCTGCGGCCGGACCGGCCTGTCAGATATGGCATTGCTTCGGTGATGCCGTTGCGCAATGCACCGTCATAATCACCAGCTTGAGGGTTTGAGGCGTCAATCTGGGTCAGGTTAACCGGAAGCTTTACATAGTTGTATGTGAATGCCGGCAAACCTCCCCAAATGATTGTTATCAGCAAAAAGACCAGGAATGCAATTGATACGAGGATGGCAGCCAATCCTGCGTATTTAAACCGTGCTTCCGTAGAATAGCGTTTGTTGACAAGCGCGTGGCGGCGATCCGAGCGAATGCTCACATCCACATCAGGAGTTTGGGTTACATCAGTCATATTGTTCTCTGTATTTTTGAACCACCCGGAGTGCGATGATGTTCAGGAAAAGTGTAATTACGAAGAGGACAAGCCCCAAGGCGAATGCAGCGAGTGTTTTGGCACTGTCAAATTCCTGGTCACCGACGAGCAGGGTAACAATCTGTACCGTAACGGTCGTCACTGCTTCCAGCGGGTTGATGGTGAGATTTGCAGCCAGTCCTGCTGCCATGACAACAATCATGGTCTCGCCCACTGCCCGTGAAATCGCAAGAAGAAGGGCTGACACGATACCTGGCAGGGCAGCAGGCAAAATCACCTTGCGGATGGTCTCGGATTTGGTTGCGCCCATGGCATATGAACCATCGCGCAGTGACTGCGGCACCGAATTGATGACATCGTCCGACAAGGACATCACGAACGGGATGATCATGATGCCCATGACAAGTCCGGCGGCAAGTGCTGATTCTGAAGAAACTGTCAGGCCGATTGCCTCACCCCAGCCCCGGATTGCCGGTGCGACGGTGAGAGCTGCAAAGAAGCCGTAAACTACGGTTGGGATACCAGCCAGGATTTCAAGAACGGGCTTTGCGAAAGCACGGAATTTTGGCCCGGCATAATCAGACATGTAAATCGCTGACATCAGCCCCAAAGGTGCTGCCACTGCAATTGCGATAAACGTGATCAGGAATGTGCCAACAAAGAGCGGAATGGCACCAAACACCCGCGAGGGGTCTTCCGCAAGGGAGCCGCCACCAGCAGCTTCGAATGCGCTTTGCGGTGACCAATGATACCCGAAGAGGAAATCAAACAGGGGAACCTTCTGGAAGAAGCGGAAGGATTCAAACACAAGCGAGAAAACAATTCCGATTGTCGTCAGGATCGCAACTGCCGAACATGCGATCAAGAGACCCATGATGAATTTCTCGACGAAATGCCGCGAACGCATGGCTGGCCTGATGCGTGAAATACCAAAGAAAAAACCAAGGCCAACCAATATGGCCGATATGACAAGCAAGGCTATATTGCTGGTTGATGCCAGTGAAGCATAGGTTTCTGCAGCGCGTTCCGCTGAAAGCTTCAGGTCACCTTTGGTGCTGGTAATAATCTGGGCAGCATCGTTACCGGCCGTAGCAGCCATTGCGCGGACATCGCGCATGAAGGCAACAACCTGCGG
>JBCCYR010000082.1:0-8918 GCA_039189355.1 Pseudomonadota bacterium | reverse complement strand
GCGGACATTCAATCGCGCATGGATTGGGGCAGTTTTGTCCGCACACCGGACATTCAAACCTGAAATGATCCTAAATCATCGTCTTATGAAAGCGGTTGCCCACTGTGTGGTAATACGGGGCAGGGTAGGCGTCAGACAGTTCCCGGTCCTCACGCAACCGGCGAATGAGTTCGACCAGCATGACGCGGGTGATTTCACGCGTGCTTTCCGTAATCGCCTTTTCAGGCTTGATCCACTGCAGGTCTTCAAGCTCCCCGTCAGGTGAGAAGCCGCCCGCGGGCGTAAAACCGACTTCTGAAGCGTGGGCGATGAAAAACCAGGTATCGAACCGCCGGTCCATGCCGGGTGGTGTGATGGCACGGGCAAAAAGGCGCAAACCGGAAAGCGACGGCACAATTCCCGCCTGCCGGAACTCTTTCCAGTGATCATGATCTGTAGAGAGGTCACCGGACTTGCCGACCATAATACCGCTCTCTTCCGCAACCTCGCGGATCGCAGCCATGCCAAGCGCCCTTGCGCCACGGTCTGTCGGGCGTCCGCGCATGGACACCTTGAGGCGATTGGATGTCTGTTGTGTAAGTTCTGTCACCGATGGCACTGATCCGTCAAACCGGTCAACGGAACCACCGGGAAAGACCAGCGCACCCGGCATGAACTTTAGTTTCTTGTTGCGCTTGCCCATCAGCACTAGCGGGTCATCAACGGGACCGTCCAGCAGGATCATTGTGGAAGCGTTTTTTGGCCGAACGTAGCCCCGGGTTCCCCGGTTGCGGGCGCGTTCTTCACGCACTTGCTGAGAATTGATATGCGCCTCAACCCGGTCCATCTCGTCGTCGAGATTACCGGATGCGGGGTTGTGTTTGTCAGTCGTCATGCCCGCCGAATCCGTGCATTCTCAGCGCCCATTGGAGGCCCACGACCATGCCTTTAAGGGGGCGCATCAGCAGGAAAGCGAGCGCAACCGCACTGAGCGCCGACAGGCTTACCAGAGGCCAAAGGCTCAGGATTTTCATGTCCATGACAATCATGGTTGCCGCAACCACAATGTGTCCGACGATGAAAATGTTGAGATATGCGGGAAGGTCATCAGCCCGGTGATGATGAAATTCTTCCCCACACACATGACATTTGTCCTGCACGGTCAGCCCATTCGTAAACAGATGGGATACACCGCATGAGGGGCAACGGCCGCGCGCACCTTTCATAAGAGCCGGCATGAGTGGCCGTTTTTCAAATTCATCGTTCTGGTTCGCGGAGGGGGTTTCGTATGTCATTTCAGGTTCCTATCGTTTTCTTTGTCTGCCAGGTCCCCTCCGGTTTCCCGGGCTGCGCCTTGATGAAAAGCGCTTATTGGTATTTCTAGAGCGCGGCACAGACTTTGCAACCACACCCTCACTCAACATTTCGAAGCGCAATGCCCCGGCAACCGGGGCCGCTTCCACCAGTTTGACTTCGACTTGCTGCCCCATCTGGTATTGTTCGCCGGTCGTTTCTCCGGTTACCGAATGGGTTGTCTCGTCAAAGACGAAATAATCATCGCCGAGCATAGATATGGGAATGAAACCGTCCGCACCAGTATCATCTAGCGTGACAAACAGTCCTGCCTTGGTCACACCATTGATACGGCCAGAAAATCTTGCGCCGATCTGTTCAGACAAAAAGCCTGCAATGAGCCGGTCAATGGTTTCGCGTTCTGCTTGCATGGCCCGCCGCTCGGTCACGGAAATGCTGGCTGCAATTTCATCCAGAACGGCTTCCTCACCGGGGGTGATGCCGCCTGTGCCAAGTCCGAGACTGCCCACAAGCGCGCGGTGAACGATCAGGTCTGCATAGCGCCGGATCGGTGATGTAAAATGCGCATAGCGCGAAAGCTGCAGTCCGAAATGCCCGATATTGTCCGGGGAATATTCCGCCTGGCTTTGTGACCGCAGCACGACCTGGCTTACCAGTTCATCGTTTTCCGTGCCCTGAACACGAGACAGGATCTGGTTGAAATGCATTGCACGCAGGTTACCGGGCCGGGCAAGGGAAATGTCAAGCGTGGAAAGAAACTCCCGCAACCGTTCCAGTTTGTCGAGTGTCGGTGCGTCATGCACCCGGTAGATCAGTTTCTGCTTTTTGCGTTCAAGTGTCTCTGCCGCACAGACATTCGCCTGGATCATGCATTCCTCGACAAGCTTATGCGCATCGAGACGATCGGGAACGATCACCTGCTTTACGGTTCCGTCATCATTAAGAAGGATTTTGCGTTCGGGCAAATCAAGCTCGAGCGGCTGACGGTTGTTGCGGCCCTTCATCATGCATCGGTAAGCAGCCCACAGAGGTTCCAGTATGGTCTTCAAAACAGGCTCCGTCTTCTCGTCCGGATTTCCGTCAATCGCAGCCTGCGCTCTTGGGTAGGCAAGGTTTGCATGGTTGCGCATGATAACCCGGTGAAATGAATGGGAGGTTTTCCGGCCCTCTGCATCAAATTTCATCTCGACAGCGAGGGCAGGGCGGTCTTCGCCTTCGCGAAGCGAACACAGGTCATTTGAAATGCGTTCAGGCAACATCGGTACAACCCGGTCCGGGAAATAAACCGAATTGCCGCGCAGCAATGCTTCCCGGTCCATCGCGGAACCGGGCGTTACGTATGCCGATACATCGGCGATGGCAACGCGCACGATATGTCCGCCGCTTACATCCGGATCGGGTTCGGCCTGTATTGCATCGTCATGATCTTTCGCATCCGCCGGATCAATCGTGATAAGCGGTATGTTGCGCCAGTCTTCCCGGTTTTCCTGGGTAACCGGTTTTGCTTTTTCTGCTTCATGCAGAACGTTTTCTGGAAACACGTGCGGGATTTCACTCGCGTGAATGGCAATCAGCGAAACGGCTTTTTCAGTCTTGTAGGAGCCGATGACGTTTGTGACGCGGGCCTTTTTCAATCCGTATTTGGTGCCGCGCATGGTTTCAACGACGACAAGATCACCGTCTTGCGCATCACCCAGCATGTCGGTCGGAATTTCCAGTTCCGAAGCCTTGCGGGCAGCCGGTTCCAGGCGGATTGAATGCTCACGGATGCGCACAACGCCAAGCGTTTCATTGTCAGACTTTGGAATGATCTTGATGATTTTGGCAGTATACCTGTGTGCGTTGCCAATGCGTGTCAGTCGTGCAAGCACCCGATTTCCGATACCCGCTGTCTGGCCCTTGGAAGCATTGCGTGAAATTTCAATGACGGGCGGTTTGCTGAGTTCGTTCTCGTTCCAGGTTGCAGGCGTGCCGAGCAAGCCGCCTTCGCGATCACGGGTTACAATGTCGACAACGCCAACCGGGGGCAGTGCGCCCGGTTCCGCAAGCCGCTTCCCGCGCTTTTCAATCAGTCCCTCGTCAACGAGATCACGGATCAATGCTTTCAGGTGGATTTTGTCTGAACCCTTAATGTTGAAGGCACGCGAGATGTCGCGCTTGGAAGTGCGCTGCGGGTTCTCCGCCAGAAACTTCAAAATCTGTTCGCGCGATGGCGTTTTGGCAGCCACTTTTTTTGCAGCGCGGGCACGTTTCTTCTTGGTTGGTATCTGCTTGGCCAACTACGCCTTCTTCTTGGCTGCTTTTTTCTTTGCCGGTTTGCCCGCTTTTGCCGTGATCAGTCCCACAGCTTCTTCAAGCGTAACAGATTCGGGGTCCTTGTCCTTCGGCAGGGTAGCATTGATCTTGCCGAATTTCACATACGGCCCGTAGCGGCCGTTATGAACCGTGATCTTGCCGCCGCCATCTGGATGGTCTCCAAGCTCTTTTAAGGCGGCTGCCGCGCCGCGACGGCCGCCTCCCTTCGCTGCTTTTTCCGCCAAAAGGGTAACTGCGCGATTGATCCCTACCGTGAAAACCTCCTCAGCGGATTCCATGTTGGCGTAAACGCCTTCGTGCAGAACGAAAGGCCCGTAACGGCCAAGGCCGGCAGTTATCATCTTTCCGGTCTCCGGATGTTGCCCGACATCGCGAGGCAAGGACAAAAGCTGAAGTGCTTTTTCGTAATCCACTTCGTTCGGATCCCATCCCTTTGGAATACCTGCCCGCTTTACCTCCTTGGCCTTGCCTTCACCACGCTGGATGTAAGGCCCAAAGCGCCCGCTTCGCAGTGTGATTTCCTCTGAAGTGTCCGGATCAATGCCAAGAACCTTCGGGCCGTCATTGGCCGCTTCCTTGGCCGCTTCTTCATCCGTTTGGCCGAGCTGGCGGGTATAGCCGCATTCAGGATAGTTCGAACAACCGACAAACGCACCGAATTTGCCAACCTTGAGGCTCAACTGGCCAATGCTGCATCTTGGGCAAACACGTGGATTAGAGCCATCCTCGCGTGGCGGGAAGGCAAGTGGGGCAAGTTCTTCATTGAGTGTGTCGAGTACCTCGGAAACCCGCAAATCCTTGGTTTCATCAACCTTTGCGGTGAAATTCTCCCAGAATTCACGCAAGACGTCTTTCCATTCGAGATCGCCCGCAGAAATCTGGTCGAGTTGTTCTTCCAGATCGGCAGTGAAGTCATATTCCACATATCGATTGAAGAAGCTTTCCAGAAACGAGGTGACAACCCGTCCTTTGGAGGCCGGGGTAAACCTGCGTTTTTCCAGGGTTACATAATCCCGGTCCTGTAATGTTGAGAGCACCGATGCATAAGTGGAGGGACGGCCAATGCCAAGCTCTTCCATTTTGCGGATGAGAGACGCTTCCGAATAGCGTGGTGGCGGTTCGGTGAAATGCTGATTGGCTTCAATCTTCTCACGTGTGACAGTTTCGCCCTCGGCCATGGCGGGAAGACGTTTGTCGTCATCATCGTCTTCACCCTGTGCCTTTGCCTGATCGTAGGCGGCAAGGAAGCCGTCGAACTTGATGACGGAACCGGTGGCCCGCAGACGGGCCTGCTTGCTGTCGCCACTTGCAAGAACATCAACAGAGGTGCGTTCAACCTCGGCAGATGCCATCTGGCTTGCAATCGTCCGCTTCCAGATCAGGTCATAAAGCTTGCGGCCTTCCTCATCGAGGTATTTGGCCATGTCTTTTGGATGGCGGGAGATTTCGGTTGGACGAATGGCTTCGTGTGCTTCCTGCGCGTTCTTTGCCTTTGAAGAGTAAAAGCGTGGCTTCTCCGGGACATGGCGATCAGAGAATGTCTTTGCAATCTGGCCACGGATGGATGGAATTGTTTCCGGTGCAATCTGCACGCCATCGGTACGCATATAAGTGATCAGGCCAACGGTCTCACCACCAATGTCCACGCCCTCATATAGTTTCTGGGCAACCTGCATTGTCTGGCGCGCTGAAAATCCGAGCCTGCGGCTTGCATCCATCTGCATCGTCGATGTCGTGAAAGGCGCGTATGGATTACGCTTGACCGGTTTGGATTCGACTTTTTCCACATTCAGCCCTGAAGCTTCCAGCATGGACTTGATTTCCATGGCCATCGCTTCGTTTGGAATGTCCTGTCTCTGCAGTTTCTGGCCATCATACTCCATGATGCGGGCTTCGAAGGCATCGCCATTGGCATTTTTAAGGCTTGCAAGGATCGACCAGTATTCAACCGGAACAAACCGCTCGATTTCACCTTCCCGGTCACAGATCAGGCGCAATGCAACCGATTGCACGCGCCCGGCAGAGCGTGCGCCCGGCAATTTGCGCCACAGAACCGGCGAGAGCGTAAAACCCACGAGATAGTCAAGCGCACGGCGCGCCAGGTATGCGTCCACCAGCGGCTCGTCGATCTGGCGCGGGTTCTCCATCGCTTCGAGAACCGATTTCTTGGTAATCGCATTGAAAACCACCCGCTCAACAGGCTTGTCTTTCAGGGCCTTCTTTTCATTGAGAACCTGCAGAACATGCCAGGAAATGGCTTCACCTTCGCGGTCGGGGTCGGTCGCAAGAATAAGCTTGTCTGCGGATTTCACCGCTTTTGTGATGTCACTGAGCCGCGATTTGGACTTACTGTCCACACTCCATGACATGGAAAAATCATCATCTGGAAGGACGGAACCATCTTTGGGAGGCAGGTCACGCACGTGACCGTAAGAGGCGAGAACGGTAAAATCCTTGCCCAGATATTTGTTGATGGTTTTGGCCTTTGCAGGTGATTCAACTATGACAACACTATGGGTCATGTGTCTCCAACGGGGATTATGGGCTGCTTCAAAGGCCCTCGAAATGGACAGTCAATTCAAAATCGTCAAGCCAATTTTTCGTTTTTTTGTACAGATCAAGAATAAATACAACTATTGGTTGTATTAAATTTGCTTCTTATGTATATTTGATGAAGTTGATTGGGCGGTTTTTGGTGATGGCAGGCACCATATCTGGAAAACGGTCCGTACATGAATCAAAAAACCAATCTTGCAAAATCAGAACCATCGGCACTCGAACAATATTCAAAGTCAATCAATGTTAGGCGGTCTGCCGAGTTGGAATATTTGAGTGACATGCTGCCGCAATTGAGAAACATGGCACTTGCCCTTGAGGAACCGAGGCTTGTCTATCTTCTCGGCCTGGCAATGACGGAAGCCCAGCTTCAGTTTGAAATCGAGCGGTTTCACTCGGAGATGGAGTAGAAAATAAAATAGGTTGGGGGTTGGCCATGCCGCTCAAAACCAGAGCGGCATGGCTTCGTATTTGCGCTCGCCGATCAAGTCGGCCTCATCCACATTGACTGTATTGGTTACAGCAGACCGCATGGGCACAGCAGAAGCGATCTCCTTGTTTCTGCGGTTCTCACGATAAATCATGAAAATGCCGGAGCCAATGATCATGAATATGCCGATCCAGGCATTCAGTTCAGGCCAGTCGCCCCATATCAGAATGCCCCAGAGAACAGCCATTGGGAGGGCGATGTATTCAAAGGGGGCAACGATCGATGCTTCCAGATTGCTGTAAACGTTCGTGGACGCAAAGGCGAGGTTGAGAACAATCACGCCTGCGATGCCGATATACAGAAATTCCACTGCTCCCGGCGTAACCCATCCCCGCAACAGAAAGCCACCTATGGGATCATCGGGCACAACGGGATTAATCAGGAAGATTGCCAGCATGCCGATCAGGCCTGTCATCAAATAAATAAAGTTCTGTACGGCTACCATGGCAATAACCGGAGCTTCGTTGCGGATATAACGCGTAATCACCTGGAATGCTGCGTAAGAGGCTGCAGAAGCCATGGGCATCAAATAGGAAAGCTGGAACCCTTCGCTGCCGGGGCGGACAATAACCAGAACCCCGATCATGCCGATAATGACAGCGGATATTCTGAAAATTCCAAGTTTTTCGCCAAGCACCGGAACCGAGAGCACTGAAATCAACAGGGGAGCTGTAAAGAAAATGGCAGTGACTTCGGCGAGACTGAGTGTCGCGAGCGGCAGGAAGAAAAACAGCATGGCACCGACCAGACAGAAACCCCGGATAGATAATTTGAGCCAAGTCAGGGCGCTCAGTTTCATCACTTCGGGGAATGCGGTTGGAATCAGCAGTACAAGCGTCAGGCTGAGGCCGGCGCGCAGTCCAAGTATCTGGAAAATCGACATCTTCTCGCTCATCAGTTTGATGAGTGAGTCGTTGAGTGGAATCAGCGCCATCGCAATGACGAAAAAGCCGATCGCTATCGTGGGGCGGGTGATGAACTCCAACATGTTTCTCCGAAGTCAGAACTCGGAGTTTCATTCAGAATTGAATTTCTGGCAATCGGGAAAAGCGATGTTAGGGGTCGTATGATGAAGCCGCCCGGAAAGTTTCACATCCATGTTTCAGAATACCAGCGGGCAAAATTGATCTCACTGGGGTCAGGGTTTGGCTGAAAGCGTCATTGTACGGCTCCGGGGCGGACATGAACCCACAGCTCTTCTTATGTGCACTTTTCGGTGCGGCATGCGTTCTGGAGATCATCCATCCTGACGCAGACCTGGCGGATGAATACGGGCCATACGGCAAGGTAACAAGCGCTTTCGTGGCGGGGCTCTCGGCAGTACGTACCGCAGGTCTGGCTGAAAAGTTTACCGTTTGCTTCACGTAACGGAAAAACAGCACTTGGAGCCGCACTTGCTTCCTGCGCACCAGGCTTGTCTGTCGTGAATATTGATAATGGTTATGGTGCTGCATGCGCTACACTGCAAGCGGTAAACGCAATCAACCGGCATGCTGATGCATAGTCTGTATTTATGCCTTTTTGAAAACAAACAGTGCCCAAGCAAGGCAGATAAGCAACGGCCACCAAAGCCAGGTACTGACGAAAAATATCCAGGCGATAAAGATGAATGCACTGCCGAGCAGTGAAATGAACAAACGATCGCCCCGGGTTGTGTCGATTGCAAAGACACCGCGGCGGGGATTGCCTCCCGGGCTATAATATTCCCAGACAGACATGGCCGCTATGCAGGTTATGATAAACAGAAAGAACGCAGTTGTTGCCCGTGTCCACGCCATCCAGGTGCCAAGTGGTTCTGTCCACCAGTCAAAACTGAACATCGTTGCCTGGCTGAAGAGTAGTCCGCTCATCTCTATACCCTCCCCAGGGCAAAGCCCTTGGCGATGTAGTTCCGGACAAAATAAATCACAATCGCACCGGGGATGATCGTAAGAGTTCCGGCTGCCGCCAAAAGCCCGAGTTCATAGCCGGATGAAGAAGCGGTTTTTGTCATGGTTGCAGCAATCGGCTTTGCAGCAACGGCCGTGAGGGTTTTGGCCAAAAGAAGTTCTACCCAGGAGAACATGAAACAGAAAAAGGCGGCAACGCCGATGCCTGCAGAGATCGTGGGGATGAAAATCTTCACGAAAAACGCCGGAAATGAATAACCATCGATATATGCCGTTTCATCCAGTTGTTTCGGGACACCTGACATGAACCCCTCCAGTATCCATACGGCAAGGGGAATGTTGAACAGGGTGTGCGCGAGTGCTACCGCCAGATG
>JBCCYR010000081.1:0-9014 GCA_039189355.1 Pseudomonadota bacterium | reverse complement strand
GTGGCCAACTTCACAAAACGTGCGTGTACTGGTCTGTCAGTTTACCTGAAAGGGTGAAAAAAGGAGGGTGCGTTTCCTTAATCCAAAACATGAGGTTTTGGGTTTATTGCTTTGTTTGAAAAGGAAATGTCATGAGCAAGCGTACTTCTACAAAATACAAGATTGATCGCCGTTTGGGTGAAAACATCTGGGGCCGACCAAAGTCTCCTGTAAACCGTCGCGAATACGGTCCAGGTGAACACGGTCAGCGCCGCAAAGGCAAGCCGTCAGACTTTGGTGTTCAGCTCCGTGCGAAACAGAAACTCAAAGGTTATTACGGCAATATCTCCGAAAAACAGTTTCGCCGGATCTATGGTGAAGCTGTCCGCCAGAAGGGCGATACTTCTGAAAACCTGATCAGTCTGCTGGAAAGCCGTCTTGATGCGATTGTCTATCGCGCAAAGTTTGTGTCTACCGTCTTTGCTGCACGGCAATTTGTGAACCATGGCCACGTCAAGGTGAATGGTCAGCGTGTCAACATTCCTTCTTACCGTTGCAATCCCGGCGACGTTATCGAAATCCGTGACCGCTCGAAGCAACTTGCTTTCGTGTTGGAAGCCACACAACTGGCAGAACGCGATGTACCTGAGTATGTGGAAGCTGATCACAGCAAAATGACCGCAACTTACGTGCGCAAGCCCGCATTTTCCGACGTACCATATCCGGTGCAGATGGAACCAAATCTCGTGGTCGAATTTTATTCCCGCTAGGATTGATACAATTCGTTATTCGAAATGCCCGGATTTTCCGGGCATTTTTGTTTAATCAATTATTTGTTCGTTGCTGGTTGAATGTACAGGAATGTGATACCTACTGACTAATGGGGAAAAATGCGCTATTCATTACGTTACGTAAAGAATCGCTGGAAACGGGGTTTAAGATGAACAGCTTTAGATTGTTTACAGCAGTTGCATTGGCCGCAACGGTTGTTTCGGCACCAGCCGATGCATCACAAAAACGGAAAACGCTGTTTGAGGTACTGTTTCCCAAAGCCCATGAACAACGGCTGAAACGCCAAAGGGCGCAGCAGCAGGCCTTGCAGGCTGCAGAGCCTGTCAAGGTTCAAACCAGCCGTAATTATACGTACAAAGTGGTTTCACGAGCCCCGATTGTCATTGAACCTCTGAAAGTTGAGCTGGCTTCTGTGGCAGACACCAATGACCCCAATGAAGCGATTGAAACTGTCAGTGCGTCCCTGATGACGCGGGACCTGGTGGAAGTCGGCAAGCCTGGAATTGCTGCTGAAAATCATCTGGCAAAAGCTGTTTCTGCATATTACTCGCAAAACCAGGAATATCGCTGGATCAGTGAGACAGGTGAATGGAATTCCCGTGCCCGCTCCGTATTAAGACTGTTTGAAACAGCAGAAGACTACGGACTGAATCCCGATGATTACAAGGTTGAGATTGCTGCAGTTGAAGAAAATGATGAAAAGCGGGAAGCGCGCATTCGGCTGTTAAACGAACTTACAATGACAAGCGTTGCATTGCGCTACGCAATGGATGCAAGCTTCGGGACAATCAATCCGAACCGTTTGAGCGGCTACCATGACCTTCCGGTTCACTATGGAAAAAGCGCTGACATTCTCGATGAAATATTGGGTACGGGCCTGCCGGTTAACACATTGCGCAGCATGCATCCGTCGAATGAAAAGTTCGAGGCCTTGCGCAGTGAGCTTGCAGTACTCGCCAGTGTTGAAGACGATATTATTGAACTTCCAACCAAAATATTGATCAAGCCAGGCAATAAGAACGAGGCATTGCCTGCATTCATTGACGCCATTCAGAAACGCGCATCAGCAGAAACACTTGATGCCCACAAGGAATTTTTGGCTGGATATGATGGCAGTACTTCCTACTCAAAGGAGGTGGTGGCACTTGTAAAAGCCTATCAGAGGGAAGCAGGCCTGGGTGCGGATGGTATCATCGGCCGCAATACCGCGACCAAACTGGCAGGTCTCAAGTCCGAAGACAAAGTCATGCAAGTGAAGCTTGCGATGGAACGGTTGCGCTGGCTGCCAAAAGAGTTTGGTAAGCGTCATGTCTTTATCAACCAACCTGAATACCGCGCGCGATATCTGGAAGAGGGTAAGGAAAAACTCTCCATGAAGATTGTGGTGGGTAAGAAATCAAACCAGACAAACTTCTTTTATGATGAAATTGAGCACGTGACATATAATCCGTATTGGGGTGTTCCGCGCTCGATCATTGTCAATGAATTCCGCCCGCAATCCCTTGCAAACCCCGCTTATCTTGATCAGCGCGGATACGAGATAACCGCTGGCGGAAAAAGGATTTCATCTTCATCGATCGATTGGGCTGCTGTGGGGACATATCCGAAATTCAATGTACGTCAGCCGCCCGGTGCAAAAAATGCGCTGGGTGAATTAAAAATCATGTTCCCCAACAAACATGCGATTTACATGCATGATACGCCGGCCAAAAGCCTCTTCAACAAGCAACATCGTGCATTCAGCCATGGTTGCGTAAGGCTGCATGATCCGCATGCTATGGCTGCTGCTGTGCTCGGGAAAACAAACTCCCAAATCAAGACAAGCATAGCAAAAGGCGAAAACGCGACAGAAAAGTTGAACGTCAAGGTGCCTGTTTACGTTGCATATTTCACCGCATGGCCGCAGGAAGACGGGTCAGTGAAATACTTCCGTGACATGTATGGAAGAGATGCGCACCTTATCAAGGCGATCGAAGCAACCCGCAAGGCAAGGTCAATCAGTTTTGCGTCTTGATAAAGAATAGTTTTACGCGGTGGTTATCCGCGTTTGGCAAACTTGATCATGCCGACCTTGAAGATTTTTCCTGAAGCAGGATCAGTCCGGCTGATTTGAACATCAAAAGTTTTGGCGTTTTTGCTGTTCAGAATGATATTGGCAACAATATTCTGTTTTGAAACACGGTCTCTTGCCTTGAATACAAAGTTGATACGGCTACCGCTGCGTTTTCCGGAAAAATTGCTTTGCTTGAGATTGGCCAATGAACGGAACATCGATGCGGTGTAAGAATTCTTGCCGCCGTTTTGCTGAATAAATCCGTTGAGGCTGAATACAAAGCCGCCAACTGCACAATTTCCGCCGAGATTTATCCTTCCGGGTTTGTCGGATGGTTTGTTGTTCATCCGGCACCGGATTGATTCATCCTTGCCTTTCGGCGTTGCCTTGACCAAGCCTCTGCCGCGCCACTTGCCAGAAATGTTTTCAAAAATGGCAGGTGATGCTTCCAGTGTGCGTACCGGAGATGCAACCGGAAAGGCAATTACTGAAAGCAATCCGACAATAGCGATTTTCCGTAGCATTCGATTATTCCTCCAACGATAGCTTGTAAGGCCGTATCGACTTATTATTCCTGCCATTTCGCGATTGCAAGATAAGCGGGTAGTTGGAATATGTCCGCCAAAAACGCAAAGACAAGGGTCATAATCACAACTGCTGAAAAAACTGCCATCGCGGGCAAACTGCTGAAAGCCATTACAATCAAGCCACCGGACAGAATGAGTGTGGTCGAGAACACAGCCGGTGTTACATCTTTTAGCGCACCTGCTACCGCTATCGTGTTGTCATGCTCTTTCCTGTTCAACAAGTATTGATTGAGCATGTGAATGGAATCATCAACGGCAATGCCAAAGGCGACGGTGAGCGCCACGGTGATGGACATGTTAAGCGGTATTCCTGCAAGGAAAAGGATCAACTCCACGCAGACAATCGGCAACAGGTTGGGTACAAGGCAACTCAAGCCAAGCCTTATAGAGCGAGTCGAAATCGAAATGATGGTAATTGAGAGAAGGACTGCAAGCAAAAGGCTTATGCGAAGGTTGTCCATAAGCCTTGGAGCGACAACACCTGAGAGAACAGGGTAGCCGGTAACTTTAACAATATCATCTATGCCGCGGGCTTCCAGTGCTGCATCAAGTTGGGCAAGGCGGCTTTGCATTTCACTTGCAGAAAGATTGGCTGAAGAAAATATAGTAACAAGAACCTGGCGCTTGTCCTCAGATATGAAACGGCTTGTCAGGAACCGGGGCAATTGATCGATAAGGCTCTCATCAATAGAGCCTCCGGTGCGTTTGATTTCGTCAGCAAAATCCGCAAGCGAATAAAACGATCCTTCGCCGAACACTTCTGCGGCAGCATCTGTTGTATCGTAGACGCGCTTTTCATTCAAAGGATCGTCAAGCCGCAGGTTTTTATCCATCTCAACGATTGCAAAAAGTGGCGTGGTTCCGGAATAAGTCTGGTCGATATAGCCTTCGCTTTTACCCACTTCAGACTGGCTGCCGAGGTAATCGATCAAGCGGAAGCGGCTGTCGATGTTTTGATGGGCATAGAGACCTATTCCAGTCAGCACCAGCCCGGTGACCAACACAATTTTCCGGTATTGCAGCAATTTCATTGCAGGAGCAGCAATTACTGACAATCGGCTGGCAGCAGAGGTCTCGTGTTTGAACCCGGAACGCAATGCCCAATACAAGCCAAGCGGCAAGGCCATGATGATACACACAAAGCCTGAGAGCACGGCGACTGCACCCACGACACCCAGTTCAAAGAGCCCGTCATTCCCGCTGAAACAAAGTGACATCAGCGCGACCGCTGTGGTCAATGAAGACAAGGCACAAGCAGGACCGATTTCGTTTATTGCAGATTCAAGGGCTTCCATTTGATCTGAATATTCGGAATTCTTCTTTTGCCATTTCAGGTAAAAGTGAAGCGTGTCGGCAAATACGATTACGATCAGCAGCACAGGCAAAATGTTGGTCAGAAAATTAAGCGGCACACCAAAAATTCCGGCACCTCCGATGAACCAGAGTATCGCCAGCAAAGAGGGCAGTGCACACAGCATCATTGCCACAGGATGTCTGAAAAGAATAAAAGCCAGGATTGCGCAAAGCCCTAAAGCTATGGGTGCAAGCCAGACAAGATCGGAAAAGATGGAATGGATAATATCTGAGCGGATGGCGGGTTGGCCCGCAATACTGATCTGTATGGTCTCTGTTTCGAATTCCTTGGCAATCTCGGTGAAACTGCGAATGGTTTCTTGGACCTTGCCGTCAGCGGTTGCTTCTTCCTTGGTGTAAACGACCATGACCGCTGAATCATAATTCGGGCTGAAAAGGGATTGCGAACTCGGGATGTCGGCTGCCATCAACTTGAGGGCTTCCAGGACTTGCTCATCTGTTTCGAATTCGGCTGGCAGGGCAAATTCCCAACCGGTTTCTTCACCGCCGTAGCGGACAAGTGAAAATATCGAAAGAATACTTTCCACGCGTTCATCGAGCGTAAACTCGAAATTCAGTTCGCGGAACAATTCAATGCCTTCTACGGTAGCAAGGTTTTCAAGCCGCATGAGAATGACGGCATCATTGTTGAAATCCCTGAAGTTTTTCAACAGCGCATCGTAGTCGGCCAGTTCTTGTGAGCCGTCTCGCAGGATTTCAATATTCTCGCCGGAAAATTGCAGACGTGTTGCACCGAAGATCGCAGTTGCGGTGATCATGAGCACGATGATTGTTGCCACAACAGGCTGGCGAACAGCAAAAAGACCCAGTTTGTGAAGTCCGAAGCCGTTGATCATAAACCCTGCGAATCCATATTTACATTGCCTGCAATTTAATAACTTAGATTACAATTTAATAGCTTAGATTAGACACGATTTCGACAGGGAATCAGGTTCAAATCGCAATAAGTTACATAAGGTGATGGCATCAATTTTCCACGCTTTTTAAATGGCTTGCATCCTGATTGAACAAGACGTTATTGGTCTCGGCGGTCTGGCCATGATTTTGGGTGTTACGGTGCAGGTCCACGGCCTTGCGTACCGCAGGGCGCTCCTTGATGGCAGCACGCCAGCGTGAAAGATGGGGGAAATCATCAAGTGGGCAGTCAATGGCTTTTGCGATCAATACCCATGGAAATGAAATCATGTCTGCAATCGAGTATTCACCCAGAATGAACTCCCGGTTAGAAAGCCTGTTATCCAGCACCTTGAGACAACGTTGGTACTCACCCTTGTAACGGTTGAAGCCATATGTCTCGCTTTTCGGAGCATAATTGCGGAAATGACTGTACTGACCAGCCATTGGTCCGAGATTGCCGACTTGCCAAAACAGCCATTCGTGCAACTCTTTTCGCCCCATTGCGTCAGTCGGCGCAAATTTTCCTGTCTTTTCTGCTAGATAAAGCAATATGGCACCACTTTCGAAAACTGGCACAGGTTCGCCGTCAACACCATGATCAAGGATCGCAGGCATTTTGGCATTCGGGTTGATTTTGAGGAATTCCGGTTTGAACTGGTCACCTTCTGTCAAACGCATGAGATGTGTCGTGTAATCAAGTCCGCATTCTTCGAGCATGATGCCGACTTTCCAGCCATTCGGTGTAGCTGAGAAATAAAAATCTATCATCTAGGCCGTATACTCATAAATCTGGTTAAAATGGTTGGAGGAAATCTGTGATGACAAAAGATGTAAGTCAGCAGGAAACCTTTCTGGTTTTCAATGGGTTACAACGCGTTGTCAGTACAAATATACCCGATCTCCTCAAGACAGTAAAATGACTTTAATCTGCTTTGTCAAAGCCCTCAACCGGGGGGCGAACCTCGCTTTTCGGCCTTTTCCTCGCATGTTTTTGTCATTTGTACTGCCATTTCAATCAGATTTATGAAGTATACGGCCTTAAAAAAGCTTCAAACCTTTCATGCTTGCGTGGCCTCCTTTGGCGATGATTATATGATCATGAACCGTAATTCCCAGCGAATTTGCAATCTCATCAATGCGTTTGGTCATTTCGACATCGGCATTAGAGGGTGTTGGGTCTCCCGACGGGTGGTTGTGCACCAGAATAATTGCTGTGGCGGCGAGATCCAGTGCCCGCTTGATAACTTCCCTTGGATAGACAGGGGTATGATCTATGGTGCCTTCCTGCTGGACTTCGTCTCGAATAAGCCGGTTTTTCTTGTCCAGAAACAATATCCGGAATTGCTCGCGTTCTTCAAAAGCCATGCTCGCGCGGCAGTAATCGAGGACTGCGGACCATGATCCCAAAAGCGGTTTGTCCCGGACATCTCCGCGAAGCAGGGCAGAGGCAGCAGCTTTGACAATCTGGAAATCGGTAATAACGCCTTCGCCCATGCCTTTTATTTCAGCAAGCTGTGCAGGCGGCGCATTCAGAACTTCGGAGAATGAACCGAAACGCTGGATCAATTGCTTGGCAAGAGGTTTGGTATCGCGCCTCGGGATTGAGCGGAAGAGCAACAATTCCAGCATCTCGTAATCAGCAAGGCCGGCTGCGCCATGCTCCTTGAACTTTTGCTTAACCCGTGCCCGGTGTCCGCGAGCATGGTTTTCTTTGCTTTGTGATTCTGAAAATCCCGAAAATTCTTCAGACATATTTGGATATACTAGAGAAGTCAGTCCTTATACATAAGGAGGCACTGTATATCCTGCAGGTGATGCCGTAAATATCTCACACCCATCTTCTGTTACACCAATGCTGTGTTCAAACTGTGCGGTCAGTGACCGGTCACGTGTTACAGCTGTCCAGCCATCGGAAAGCACCTTAACACTAGGACGGCCAAGATTGATCATCGGTTCTATGGTGAAAATCATTCCCGGTTTCAGTTCCACACCTTCTCCGGCACGCCCATAATGAAGTACGTTTGGCGCATCATGAAACAGCCGGCCAACGCCGTGACCGCAAAATTCCCGAACAACCGAGCAGCGTTCGGATTCTGCATACGTCTGGATTGCCTCGCCAATATGGCCGGTGGTATTGCCGGGTTTTACGGCTTCGATACCAAGCATGAGGGAATTATAAGTGACTTCGAGCAGCCGTTCTGCCGCGCGTTTAATATTTCCCACCGCATACATCCGGCTGGAATCTCCATGCCAGCCGTCAACCACATAGGTTACGTCGACATTGACGATATCACCTTCCCGCAATGGCTTGTCATTAGGAATGCCGTGACACACAACATGATTGATCGAAGTACAGCAGGATTTGGTGAAACCCCGGTAGTTCAGGGTTGCGGGCAGGGCATCGTGAGCCCGACCAAATTCCGCGACATAGTCATCGATTTCCTGGGTTGTAACACCAGGTTTTATGATATCGGCAAGATCATCCAGGCATTTCGCCGTAATCTGAGAGGCATTTCTCATGCCATCAAAATCAGCGGCGGAATACAGCTTGATGGTCCCGGTATTTTTAAGTGGCGCAGAAGCGGCCTCAACATATGCAGTCATTATCCGGCTCCCAGGATAACTGTTACGGAATATCTATGGGTATGATGTCAATCGCGTCAATAGAACCTGGTGTCACATTACACCGCAATGCTATTGCCTCTACCCCAGCCTGATGAGCGCACTTGAATGCATCAACATATCCGGGATCCAGATCACCGGAAAACTTCATTCGGTCGCCATCATTTCTTTGAATTATATAAAGCATAACGGCGCGATTTCCATTCCTGACCTGCTCAGCCAGTTCATCGAGATGCTTAGCACCTCTGGTCGTAACGCTGTCGGGGAATTCATGGATGCCGGGTTTGCGGACACAATGTACGTTTTTAACTTCGATATAGGTGTCCGGTTCTCCGTCTTTTTCAAGTAGTATGTCCACCCTGGAATTTGTTCCGTATTTTACTTCGGTACGTAAACGGCCATAACCGTTCAGCGTCGAAAGCCTGCCTGCCTCGATTGCTTCATGAGCCAACTTGTTGGGCAGGTTTGTATTGATGCCGACAAATACAGAGCCGACTTCAATTAATTCGGGCGTGTACCGAAGTTTGCGTTTCGGGTTCTGGCTGTCTGATATCCAGGCCCTGTTGCCTTCTTTCGTCAAGCCAAGCATGGAACCTGGATTGGGACAATGCACGGTAATGATGCTGCCGTCGGTCATTTCGACGTCGGCCAGGAAACGTTTGTAACGTTTCACCAGCCTTGTCTCGATCAAGGGTGGATCAAAATTCATG
>JBCCYR010000080.1:0-9014 GCA_039189355.1 Pseudomonadota bacterium | reverse complement strand
GGCGAGTTCCAGCCAAATGGTGTACGGTGGATAGTAGAATGTGCTTCCTATGCCGGCGTCACGCGCTTTCTTTCTTCTCGCACCTTTGTAGATGAAGAGCGCCACGTTGTACACGAGATACGCGAGCGCGAACCATCCGTTGAAGTACAGCAGGATTTGCAGCGGCAGAGACGACAGCTGCGTCGTGGTCGGGGCACGTTGCGCGACGACCTACCACCGCGTGCTCCTTCGACGCTTCCGCGCAAGAACATCGCAGATTTCAACGGCAAGCCGCTCATTGTGTGGTCCATTGAAACTGCGCTGAACAGTGCCGTTTTCTCACGCGTTGTGGTTTCAACAGACGATGAAGAGATAGCTGAAATCTCCCGCAAAAGCGGTGCTGAAACACCCTTTGTCCGGGAAGCAGCCCTTGCAGACGACTTTGCCACAACAGCTGATGTATTAAAGGACGCATTGTCAAAACTGCCCATGCACGAACATGCATGTTGTCTTTATCCCACGGCGCCCATGATTACCGCAGCAAACCTGCAGGAAGCTGACGCAAAAATTGGAGAAACCGGGGCTGACTGCGTGCTTTCAGTCACCGCATATGATTTCCATCCGTTAAGGGCATTCTCAAAAAGCGAAGACAATACACTTGCCTTTCATTGGCCGGAACATGAACTAACACGCTCCCAGGATCTGCCGGAAATGCTTCACGATGCGGGCGCTTTCTATTTTTTCAACGTAAAAGCACTTCTAAAGACCGGAAAACTGATAGGACAAAACACAATCGGCATTGAACTTCCGCGCAATCAGGCTGTTGACATTGATACACAAGAAGACTTTGAACTGGCCAGAACGCTTCACAAGCTGAATCAGGAAGGCAGACAGTAGACGTAATGAGCAGAATGCGCGTCGCTCTTGTGGGATTTGACAGGAGAACCGCTACCAGTATGGAAGCGGCAGGGATCAACATCGTCTCGCACATCTTTGCCAATCCGGGCGACAAAAACGCCAGCTATCCCGACGAAGCACACCTGATTAATTTTCATCACTGGAAACGCTATGCCTTGAAGGCGCAACCGGTAGCCACAAAAGTATCTGTAGACCGTGATACGCTCAAACGGGTGTGTTTTCAGGATTTCATCCGCAGCACCGACCGCTGGGACTGGTCACGCGAACTGGTTTACGACTGGAGTGACTACAATCACCTGTTTTCAATTGCCTTTGACGATGCCTGCGACTGGTTGATGACGCACGAACCGGATGTGGTGGTGTATTCCAATGTGCCACATCAGGGCATTGCGATCGTCAACTATCATACGGCTCGGGCATTGGGCAGAACGACAAAGGTGTTCGTTCAGACTCCGTTTGGGGGAAGAAGCTGGCTGGTCGACCATTGGAATGACCTTGGAGCATTTGAGTCATCAAACCCGGGAGAGGGTTTTGAAATCGATATATCGCGGCCAAGCGCACCACCGTTTTACATGAACAAGGTACGCAGTGATAGAAACCGCGTCTGGAGGACCTTTGGTCACAAACTCAGGGCACGCACATTAGTGGGTCTCGGGCTGACAGGATTTTCCACCCGTTCGCGACGGCAAAATTTCCAGCGCAACATGGGTCGCTGGCAGAGGGCGGTTGAAAACGAACGCTATCTCAGCAATGCAGCAAAGTTCTTCAAGGACAGCCCGGCAGAGGAGCCGTATGTTTATTTTCCGCTGCATCTTCAGCCGGAAATGACAACAGACATTCTGGGTGGCGAATATGCAGACCAGGTATTGGCCCTCGAAGAACTGCGAAAACTTGTCCCGGAACACATCTCAATATACGTGAAGGAAAACCCAAAACAGACCGGTCGTCTTCGAAGTGAAACCTTCTTTGAACGCATTGCCAAGTTGGCAAATGTGAAATTCCTATCACGCGATGTGCCAAGCTTCCAGCTCAGCGAAAATGCCGTAGCAGTTGCCACCATTACAGGCACGGTCGGTTGGGAAGCACTGCGCATGGGCAAGCCGGTAATCGTATTCGGTCACACATACTGGAACCGCTTGCCCGGTGCATTCAGGTTTGAAAAGAACTTGTCATGGGATGCAGTGGAAGGCTTCCGTTTTGACGATACCACATTGAGGAAGGCTGTGGATCAGATCAGCAGACATGCACATCCGGGCATTTGTGATCCTGCATATGCAGTGTTGCAGGAAGATTTTGATCCGGCTAAAAACGCTGCACAACTGGCAGATACCCTGTTGACCAAAGGCGGCATTTCATGAATAGCAACCGGTGGCTGATTATTCCGGTGGAAGTGAAACATCGGGAGTTTCTGTCACGCATCCTGCTTTCCGCCTTGGCCGCATCCCGTGGTTATCGCGTGCTACTCGGCAAGGACACGATGATCCGCCGTCTTGCACCTGCGCTGCCCAAAGGTGTAGTATTTGACAAAAGTCTTGGCACCGCAAGACACGGAAAACCTCAGCGCTTCAATAAGTTGGAGCAAAAAGTTATAGTATTGGATGAGGAAAGTACCGGGTATTACGGCTCCCCTGAGCAGTTTCTCTCCGTGCGACTTGCAAGCCAAACCCTTGAGGCTTGCGAACGCTGGTACTGTATTTCCGATACGCTGAAAGATCACGCATCAAAACTTTATCCAGATCATGAAAACCGTTTTCTGACATCCGGGCTTCTGCGCACAGATATCTGGCGCAAAGAGTTTCAGGAATTCTATGAACAGGAACAAAAGCGGATTGCTGAAAAACACGGCCCCTTCATTTTGTTTGACTCAAATTTCGGCGGCATCATTCATGCGCGCGGTGATGCATTCGTCCAGAAACAGATACGCGGACAAAAAAAAGCCTATTCCGAAGTCGAAGAACGCATGGCCCGGATTTTCGCTGAGGGCAAACCCAACCTGGAAGCCTTCATCGAAGTGCTGCCCAAACTTGCTGAATGGTTCCCCTCCCATCGCATTGTTGTGCGCCCTCACCCTTCGGAAACGGTTTCCTTCTGGGAAGAAACATTTGCCGGAAATCAGCGCATTACCGTTTCCAATGAAGGTGTCTCCGCCCCCTGGATTCTTGCCTCCGACATGATGCTGCATCATGGCTGCACCACAGGCATTGAAGCCGAAATCATGGGCAAGCAACATGTCATGTTCGCACCGCATCCGGATGAGCATCACGACACGGAAGTCATGAAAGCCTTTGCGCCGATTGTGAAAACCGAGGATGATCTGAAAACCCACATTGAAAAAAATCTGGGCAAAGCCTCAAGGCGAAAAATGACGAAAGCGAAAGAAGCGTTCTTCGCAAACCTGTCCGGCAAGCTGGCTGCTGAAACCATCCTGGATGATATCGATACGCTTTCATTTGCTTCAGGCGAACTTCCAGCCTCATTGCCGCTTTCCGTTCGCCTGCGCCTGTGGTTTGCAGACAACAAGAAACGTTCCGAAAAAGAAAAAAACTATATCAAGCAGAAATGGCCAGGATCAAGCACCAAAGAAATCGAACAGGGACTGGCAATCGCTGCCAGAGGACTTGGGATTAATCAAAGCTTTCAGGTGAAGGAGGTGTTTGATGAAGTTTGGGAGATTGAAAAGGCATAATTATATATCTCACTTATCGCCTACGAGTACGCTTCAAAGAACTCAACATCTGATACTAAACGAAGAATTTACAACCGAGGTCGAGCCATTGAAAATCAATCAATCTAAGGCGGAAGAAATCGCACTGCGAAAAGCGGTTGTTGACGCTAAATCAGAGCAATGGAAAAAAGAAAACCGGAAAGCAATGGAAAGTACCAACCAATGGGTTGAAGAAAACGGACTTCCTTTTACAAAATACCGACAATTCTAATGAAATCGGAAATGCCATCGACATGGTTTTTCTTGGCTTTTAAGCCGGCTTTCTCAATCAAGGCACCCAGTCCTGCTCATGTTCCTCCAGCCATAATTCCCGCAACCATTTGGCGGGCTTGGTGCGGTACCTGAGCTTGCTGCCCTCGCCCACCAGTGCTTCTTCCATTTTCGGATCACCATGAAAACAAAGCACCCGGCAGTTTTTCGGAATGCTTGGTTCCTGAATGAGATTGAACGGCACCATGGGAATAGCCTGCCGCTTGAATGACCCGATCCATCCTTTCGGGAAATATTCCAGATCACCGCGCTTGTGGGCAGTCATGGAAATGTATTTCTGCTCACCTCGATAGGAGATTGAACCTTCGATATCTTCTTCAAAATCCGTGTAAAGATAGTCGTGTTTTCCCGGTTCGAACTTGTAGACCGAACCGTGTCCACCTATCGGCTGAAGCGGGTGGTACTGGTAGCGCCACTCCCTGCCCATACACAGTTTGCCGGGCTTGTAGTCGAAGAGATCATCCAGCGGACCGATAACGATCACATCCAGGTCCATGACGAGCGTTGGTCCTTCAAGACCGATTTCACCCGGCTTCATCATGGTAACCTTGCGCCAGGCACCGCGGCGTTTTCCGGTTGTCATGGCGCGAACCATTTCCTCTTCGAACGGCACGACCGGAAGTGGTTGAATTTCGACTTCCTCACGTATGCCGTCAGGATGTTCGGTAAAACAGACAAACCGGAATGGCCTGCTCATCGCCCGTTTCACGCCTGCATACAGGCGGTTGACATAGTAGGGCGGGAACTTGGTGCCCCACTTTATGCAGACAATGTTGACTGGGTTCATTTCGGGAAGGTGCCGTCAGAATTTGAATTCAGCAGGTCACTAACATCGATACTTATGCAACGCAAACCGGTGACAATCCATCACTAAAAATTAGCTGATCATACGTTAACCCTGATATAAGGAGAATCAGTCAGGTTTTTTTAAAATGATTAGATTTATTTATTTTACGATTCTCCCCATCCTGTTCCTTGGCCTCTTGTATTTAATGTTTTGGCCCGTTCCGATCGAGCCGGTCGCATGGGACGCTCCTCAAAACAGGGGATATGTGGATGATTATGCCCCGAATAAAGAACTGGCAAAAATCAAACGCGTCAGCCTTGGCGAGTATTCAGGCCCTGAGGATTTGGCCGTCGGGCCAGACGGCATGGTTTACACATCAACCCGTGAGGGTTCCATCCTTCGCCATGTACCAGGTTCAGGGGAAGTATCAGTCGTTGCAGATACAAAAGGCTACCCGCTCGGCGTGGAATTCGGGCCGGATGGAAATCTCTATGTGGCCGATGCCTATAAAGGACTACTCAAGATCGATGAATCAGGTGCTCTGACTGTTCTTGCAAACAAGACCAGCGATGGCTCTCCCATTCTTTTTGCTGATGACCTGGATATTACATCCGAGGGGATCGTTTATTTTACAGACGCATCCACAAAATTCGGAGCGGAAGCCAATGGAGGTGGCTTGCCCGCTTCCCTGCTGGACATCTTCGAGCACGGTCCCAACAGCCGGATACTGAAATTCGACCCGGCAACAGGGGAAACAACAACCATTCATGAAGGTATGAGTTTTGCAAATGGCCTTGCATTGACCAAAGATGAAAAACACATCCTTGTTGCAGAAACCGGAAGTTATGCAATTCACAAAATTCCACTTGATGCACCTGAAAATGCCAGAGTCATTGTCAGCAATCTGCCAGGTTTTCCCGACAACATCAGTGACAATCCGGACGGCACCTTCTGGTTCGGCCTGACAAGCCCCCGCTCAGCGCCTGTTGATATGCTTTCAGGTTACCCGTTTGTCCGTAAAATCGTTCAACGCCTGCCGGACTTCATGCGACCACAGCCCCGAAATTACGGCTTCGTTGCCCGAATGGATGAAAACGGAAACATTCTTGAAACCCTGCAAGATCCTTCCGGCGGTTATGCGCTGACAACGGGAGCAATCGACGGCCCAAACGGAGCAATCTATATCTCCAGCATAGTTGAGCCGGCCCTCGCAGTTCTGGAACGATAATTTTCAGGCTCCCTTTCTTAGACATATCACATTTTTGGGCTATTATTCTCGTGTGTGGGTTGGAAAGGGCAACCAACATGACTGAGTTAGAAGAACAGGTAACCAGCCACTACGGTCGCAACGATCTGCTAGATGCAATACTTGGGGGATTAAAAGCCCAGGGTTCCGATCTTGACCATCTGAAGCCTGAAGACCTTGCTCCCGTTGACGAGTTTCATACAGCAGGCCGCGCAACTACAATAAAGGCATTGGATCTTGCGCCCATTTCAGCCGGAATGAATATACTCGATGCAGGATGTGGCATTGGCGGCACTTCGCGGCATCTTGCAATTGAAAGAGATTGCCATGTTACCGGCGTTGACTTGACACCGGAATATATCGAAGTAGCGGCGGCGCTGTCAGAGCGCATGGGACTTGCAGAAAAATGCGAGTTTGCGACAGGCAACATCACAAACCTAAGCTTTCCTACCAGCAGCTTTGATGGTGTCGCTACCTTT
Organism: Pseudomonadota bacterium; assembly: GCA_039189355.1. Lineage (GTDB taxonomy): Bacteria > Pseudomonadota > Alphaproteobacteria > Rhizobiales > Rhizobiaceae > JAALLB01. The sequence continues at coordinate 2,610 of JBCCYR010000080.1, read as the reverse complement.
CATGTCGCCATGAACATTGATAACAGGCCAAAGTTGTATGGCGAGTTAGCAAGGGTACTGAAACCAGGTGGTTTTCTGTGCATTTTTGATGTCATGAAAGGCCCGACTGAAGGCATGCGCTACCCTGTTCCGTGGTCGGAAGATGGCACAACGAGTTTTCTTCGCTCCCGCAATGAAATGAGGGAGCTGCTCAAGACTGCCGGTTTCAAGATTTCGGCTGAAGAAGGGTTGCGTGACTTTGCCATGGACTTTTTCGAAAAAGTGTTTGCAAACGCTGCCGGGGCAGATGGCCCGCCGCCATTGGGGTTGCATTTGTTGACTGGAGACAACTCACCTGAGAAATTCGCAAATTATTTTGAGGCTCTGAAAGACCACCAGATCGAACCGGTGATCATGATCGCAACCAAGACATGAACCGGCTTAATCGCTGAATTGCTGCTTGGCAAAAAGGACCATGCCTCCGGCAATCAGCCCCCAAAAAGCGCCGGAAACACCAAACATGCTGATCCCGGATGCGGTGAGAAGAAACGTTACCGCAGCGCCTTCGCGTGTATCCGCATCATTGAACGCTGCCTGTATGGCCGCGCTGAAAGCCCCGATCAGGGCAAGGCCCGCAACCGCTTCGATCAGAATGCCGGGAGCCAGGCTTACGAAAGCCGTTATGGCACCCGCCGCCAAACCGAACACGATGTAGCCTGCACCTGCAACAATGGCAGACCAGTACCGCCTGCCCCTGTCTGGATGCGCTTCCTCGCCGGCACACATTGCAGCAGTAATGGCGGCCATGTTGACCGCGTGCCCACCAAACGGGGTCGAAACCAATGAAAATATCCCGGTCATGGTGAACCATTTCCCGGTTTGAACTTCATATCCGTTGCTTTTTAAAACCGCGATCCCGGGGATATTTTGCGATGCCATGGTTACGATAAACAGCGGCAAGGCAATGTTTGTGACCCCGGAAAGTGAAAACTCGGGCATGATCAGAACAGGCTGCGGCACAATCGAACTGCTGATGGTGGAGAATGCATTGTCCGGTATTTCCACACCAAAAATCATTACCAGTATGAAAGCCAGCAACGCTGCGGGAACTGCAAGCAGTTTTTTCCACGCCCCGACGATCACCCAGGTCAACAAAATCGGCAGACCGAGCAAGGGGTCAAAGGCAATCGCCTTGAACGGTGCAAGGCACAATCCCAAAAGAATGCCCGCAAGCATCGCGTTCGCCAAAGGCATTGGAATGAGGTCAATCATCCTGGCCAACGGTTTCCAGAGACCAGCGATTATGATCGCGAAAGCACAGATCACAAAACCTCCGACAGCAACCGGAAAACCGCCTTCAACAACGCCTGTGGAAACGAGAAGCGCTGCCCCCGGTGTCGACCAAGCAATACTGATGGGAATGCGTGTCTGAATGCTCAGAAGCACACCGCACAAACCCATTGTAATCGCCAGAACCATTAAGCCGGAAGCAGCCTGTTCCTGGGTCGCTCCCACCGCAGTAAGGCCTTGAATGACAACAGCAAAAGACGAGGCAAAGCCTGCAAACGCAACAAGCATGCCCATTACAACGGCACTGGTGGAAATATCCCGCATCATCGCGAAACTGTAGATCACAAACCCTTGCAGGCAAACCGGAAACTTGTGTGCCAAGCCAAGGCACCCCTTGTAATGCCATACATGCAGTTGTTATCTCATGCGGACAGCAAAAATTAAGAATGTAACGGCAAAAGACATGACTCCCATCCATTCCAAAATGCTTATCATCGGCTCCGGACCTGCCGGATACACCGCCGCCATTTATGGTGCACGGGCAATGCTCGAGCCAACACTTGTGGCAGGCCTTGAACAAGGTGGTCAGTTGATGATCACAACCGAGGTCGAAAATTATCCGGGCTATGCAGAAGCGGTTCAGGGTCCCTGGATGATGGAACAAATGCTGGAGCAGGCAAAGAATGTCGGAACAAACATTGTAAACGACCACATCATGGAAGTTGACCTTGATACTCGGCCTTTCCGCGCTGTCGGCGACTCCGGTCAGGTTTACACCGGAGACACCCTGGTTATTTGCACAGGCGCGAAGGCCAAATGGCTTGGAATTGAAACCGAGCAGACCTTCATGGGGTTTGGTGTATCGGCATGCGCGACCTGTGACGGGTTTTTCTACCGCGGGAAGGAAGTCATCGTGGTTGGGGGTGGCAACACCGCAATTGAAGAAGCGCTTTATCTTTCAAATCTCGCTTCGAAGGTCACCATCATCCACCGCCGCGATGAGTTCCGGGCAGAAAAGATCCTGCAACAGCGTGCTTTTGCAAAAGACAACATTGAGATTATCTGGGACAGCGAACTTGCCGAGATTACTGGTGAACAAAGCGTTCCGCCATCCGTCACCGGTGCAAAAATCAAAAACCGCAATACCGGAGAAATCACGGAGCGCAGCATTGATGGCGTTTTCATAGCCATCGGCCATGCCCCTCAGACAGACCTTTTTGAGGGCAAGCTGAAGAAAAAGGACTCCGGATATCTCTGGACCGCACCGGATTCAACGGCCACAGAAATCCCGGGCGTTTATGCGGCAGGGGACATAACCGATGATATCTACCGTCAGGCTGT